>NZ_RZSR01000605.1:0-3703 GCF_004023265.1 Mesorhizobium sp. M1A.F.Ca.IN.020.06.1.1 | reverse complement strand
GTGCGCACGCTCTCCAGCAACGCGCTGTTCCAGGGCGAGCATGAGATCGGCATCGAACATCATGGTGCTCTCTACCGTCTGAAGATCACCCGCCAGGGCAAGCTGATCCTCAACAAGTAAGCACGATCGGCAGACGAACAGGGCAGACAAAAAGTGGGCAGGTGGACGATATGGACCAACGCGTGAAGCCGTCGCCGGACGAGATCCGGGGTTCGCGGGAAGACAATCCGAAGATGCGCGAGCGCGATTTGGCGGCCCAACTCGGCATTTCGGAAGCAGAGCTGGTCGCGGCACATTGCGGCCATGGCGCCGTGCGCGTCGAGCCGCGCGTCAATGACTTGCTGAGCGGCCTCGAAGCGGTCGGCGAAGTGATGGCGCTGACCCGCAACGAAAGCGCCGTGCACGAAAAGATCGGCGTCTACGACAAGGTCGTCACTGGCAATCACAACGCCATGGTGCTCGGCGAGAACATCGACCTGCGCATCTTCCCGAAAGTGTGGGCACATGGCTTTGCCGTCGAGAAACGCGACGGGGGCGAGATCCGCCGCAGCCTGCAGTTCTTCGATGCGGCCGGCGAGGCCGTTCACAAGGTGCATCTGCGGGCAGCCTCGAACCTCTATGCTTACCAGAAGCTGATGGCGAGCCTTGAATCGTCGAACCAGGAGCCGACGATCGCAATCGCCTCAAGCGCGCCGGAGGACGAAGTGGAGGTGCAAGCCTTGGTAGCCAGCATCGACGACCTCCGCGACCGCTGGAGCCGGATGACCGACGTGCATCAGTTCTTCGGCATGCTGAAGACCCTGAAGCTCAGCCGCCGTGAGGCGGTGCGCATGGTCGGCCAGGACTATGCATGGCTGCTCGACAATGATGCCGTCAGCGCCATGTTTCACCACGCGGCGGAAGGCGAGATGCCGATCATGTGCTTCGTCGGCAACCGCGGCTGCATCCAGATCCATTCCGGCCCGATCAAGTCGGTCAAGCCGATGGGACCGTGGATCAACGTGCTCGACGAGACCTTCCACCTGCATCTGAGGACCGATCACATCCATGAAGTCTGGGCGGTGCGCAAACCGACCAAGGATGGCCATGTCACGTCGCTCGAGGCTTATGACGCCAAGGGGGGCATGATCATCCAGTTCTTCGGCAAGCGCCATGAAGGCGAGGGCGAGCGCGAAGACTGGCGCCTCCTGGCCGAGAACCTGCCCCGCATCCCCAGCCCGACCGCTGCATGAGGCGAGACTCGATGCGTGTCGTTCACCGTTTCCGCTCTGGGCTTGCGCTGCTGGTCGGCGTTCTGCTTGCCGCCGCCGCTCTGCCTGCCGGAGCCGATGAAGGTAGGGCCGTCTTCTCCGACACCTCGCGGATTGCCTCCATCGGCGGCTCGATCACCGAGATCGTCTATGCGCTCGGCGAGGAAGGTCATCTCGTCGCCCGTGATTCGACCAGCTCTTTCCCGCAAGCCGCGCAGAAATTGCCTGATGTTGGCTATATGCGCGCGCTGTCGCCGGAGGGCGTTCTGTCGGTCAATCCATCGGGGATTCTAGCCCTGCATGGCAGCGGCCCGAAGGAAACCGTCGACGTGTTGAAGAAATCGAGCGTGCCCTTTATCGAGGTGCCGGAGCGCTACAGCCATGAAGGCATCCTCGAAAAGATCCGCACCGTCGGGAGGGCGCTGGGAGTTGAGGCTAAGGCGGAGCAGCTCGCTGCGGAGACGGACGCGAAGCTGAAGTCGGCCGAAAAGCAGACGGCCGCGATCAAGGAGCGCAAGCGCGTGCTGTTCGTGCTGTCGATGCAGGGCGGCAAGATCCTGGCCGCGGGCAGCGATACGGCCGGCGACGGCATCATCAGGCTTGCCGGCGCCGTCAACGCGGTCGAGGGTTTTTCGAGCTACAAGCAGCTGTCCGACGAGGCGATCGTCACCGCAAGGCCGGATGTGCTCCTGACCATGAAAAACGCCGGTCCACCGATCTCGGAAGATGAGCTGTTCGCCAATCCATCGATCGCTTCGACGCCCGCGGGAGCTGCCCGCAAGCTGATCAGCATGGATGGCGGCTACCTGCTGGGCTTCGGGCCGCGCACGGCCGCGGCCATCCACGACCTCGCCGTCTCGCTTTACGGCAATCAGGTCACGGACTGAGCGGTGATGGCCGAACAGTCGATTGCGGGGCCGGCGGGCAGGGTGAGGGCATCCGATGGCGACCGCTCGGCGCGGGCAAGGATCGTCATCCTGCTTTTGTCTGTCGCGCTTGCGCTGTCCATATTCCTGTCGCTGACCTCGGGCGCTTCGGACGCGTCCGCCGTTCGCGTCATCCGCGACTGGCTGACCGGAGGCGTGCCGGCCGATACGGCGCTCGCCGCGCGCCACCGGCTGATCGTCTATGACATCCGCATGCCGCGCGTGCTGCTCGGCGTGCTGATCGGCGCCGCGCTCGCCGTCTCCGGCGCGGTGATGCAAGGACTGTTCCGCAACCCGCTCGCCGATCCCGGCCTGATCGGCGTTTCGGCCGGCTCGAGCCTTGGCGCGGTGGCAATCATCGTGCTCGGCACAACCTGGCTTGCGCCTGTCACGCTCGCCCTTGGCACGCTCGGCCTGCCGCTGGCAGCCTTCCTCGGCGGCCTGGCGGTGACGCTGCTGCTCTATGCCATTGCGACGCGCCACGGCCGGACGTCAGTCGCCACGATGCTGCTCGCCGGCCTGGCGATCGCCGCCCTTGCCATGGCGCTCACCGGCATACTGGTCTTCGTGGCCGACGACAGGCAATTGCGCGACCTCACCTTCTGGCAGCTCGGCTCGCTTGGCGGCGCCACTTGGCCGAAAATCGGCACGGTCGGACCGGTGATCTTGCTGGCACTGGCGACGATGCCGTTTCTGTCGCGCGGCCTCGATGCGCTGGCGCTCGGCGAGGCGACCGCCGGCCATCTCGGCATTCCGGTCCAGCGGCTGAAATACACGGCCATCGTCGGCGTGTCGGCGGCGGTCGGTGCGTCGGTCGCCGTCAGCGGAGGCATCGGCTTCATCGGCATCGTCGTGCCGCATCTGTTGCGCCTCGCCATCGGTCCGGAAAACCGCTACCTGTTGCCGGCCTCGGCCTTGCTCGGCGCCTCGCTGCTTCTGCTTGCCGACGCGGTCGCCCGCACCATCGTCGCTCCGGCCGAACTGCCGATCGGCATCGTCACGGCAGTGGCGGGCGCGCCGTTCTTCCTGTGGATCCTGCTGCGCAAGCGCGGCGTCATTGATCTGTGAGCAGCCGATGATCGAAGCCCGGGACATCTCCGTAGCGATCGGCTCCAGGCGCATCGTCTCGCATGTCGATTTCACGGCGCGGCCGGGCGAGGTAACGGCAATCGTCGGGCCCAATGGCTCGGGCAAGACGACGCTGCTCAAGGCGCTGACGGGCGAGCTCTCCTATACCGGCACTGTCATCCTCAATGGCCGAGACCTGGTTTCCATGAAGCCGGTGGAGGCAGCGACGCATCGCGCCGTGCTGCCGCAGTCCACCACGCTGTCCTTTCCCTTCACGGTGCTAGAGATCGTTCGTCTCGGCCTGATCGGCGGGCGTTCCGGGGTGCTGCCCGGCGAGGATGCGCGCTTGCCCGAGCGGGCGCTGGCGCGTGTCGATCTCGACGGCTTTGCCTGCCGCTTCTACCAGGAGCTTTCAGGCGGCGAGCAGCAGCGCGTCCAGCTTGCCCGTGTGCTCTGCCA
>NZ_RZSR01000604.1:0-3707 GCF_004023265.1 Mesorhizobium sp. M1A.F.Ca.IN.020.06.1.1 | reverse complement strand
GGGAACAAGAGGTCCCAGCCGAAATAGAGCACCAGCGTGCCGAGCATCGGACCGAACACGTAGCCGAGGCCGCCGAGGAAGCAGTTCAGCATGAAGTTGACGGAATCGGTGACCGTGAAGCTCGACGGATAGATCGACTGCGAGATGGCGGCGAAGATGGCGCCGGCGAGACCGCCGAAGAAGGAGGACACCGCATAGGCGATGACGCGCAGATAGGCGATGTTGACGCCGATCGAGGAGGCGAGTTCCTCGTTCTGCTGCAGCGACTGGCAGAGCTTGCCGATGCGCGAGTTGACCAGCCGATACATCACCGCGAAGCAGCCCACCATCAGCGTGACCGCCAGCAGGTAGAAAGCGAGCCGCGAATTCTGCAGCGTGGCGAAGTCCGGGATGATGGTCAGCCCGAAGACCGAGAGCGCGCCGGGCAGCGGGATGCTGACGATGCCCTTGGCGCCGTTGGTGATCGGCAGCGCCAGCGCCAAGAGCCGCACGACCTCGGTCAGAACCAGAGTCACCATGGCGAAATAGACGCCGCGCAACCGCAGGATCGGCAGACCGATCAGCACGCTCGCGCCGGCGCAGAAGAGACCCGCGACAGGCAGCGTCAGCCAGAACGACCAGCCGTGGTTCATCACCAGTATGGCCGAGACATAGCCGCCCATCAGCGCATAGGCGCCCTGGCCGATATTGATGCGACCGATGTAGAAGGTGAGCCACACGCCGGCGCTGGCGATGCTGAGCAGCGCCACCGAAGTCAGCGTGTAGTAGAGGTCGATGCGGCCGCTGGCCGAGATCGCGGCCGGCACGGCGATGAAGACGATCGCCAGGAAGGCTGCGACCGAAGCGATCTTCATGTTGCGATTGCGGGTCATGGCAGATCAACCCCACGGCTTGCCCATCAGCCCGTTGGGGCGGATCGACAGAAACACCATCAGGGCGGCGAAGATGACGAGATAGGTGACGTCGCCATATTCGCGCAGCGCGGTGAGGCCAACCGATTCCATCATGCCGAGGATGAAGCCGCCGGCGATCGCGCCGCCGACGACGCCGGCGCCGCCGATCATCACCATCAGGAAAGCCTTGATCGAGATCGGGCCGCCAATGCCGGAATTGACGCCGGTGATGGTGACCAGTAGGCCGCCGACAACGCCCGCCAGCATGGCGCCGAGCGCGAAGCCGATCATCGAATAGCGGTCGACCCTGACACCCATCAACTGGGCCGCGACACGGTCCTGGGCGAGCGCGCGCATGGCGCGGCCGACCCGGCTGTACTGCATGTAAAGGACAAAGGCGGCGATGAAGACGATGGCCAGAGCGCCGACAACCAGGCGGTCATAAGGCATGATGATGCCGGCCTCGTTGAAGACGCCTTTGACGATCTTGGGAACGCCGCGCTGCTTCTCACCGAACATGAGCAGGATGACGGCGTCGAAGAAGAAGGCCGTCGCGGCGGCGAGCAGCATGGTGCTCTCCTCGCGGTGACTGCGGCGGATAACCGTTCGAAAGAGGAATCTCTCCATCAGCGCGCCGATGACGGCGAGCGTCACACCGGAGGCCAGCAGCGCCACGACGAAAGGCAGGCCAAGCTGGCCGTAGACGGTGTAGGTGATGAACCCGCCCAGAACGTACATCTGCCCGTGGGCGAAATTCAGCACGTTCATCAGGGCGAAGATCAGGGTTAGCCCGAGCGCGATCAGCGCGTACTGGGCGCCGAGATACAATCCGTTGGCGATGACCTGTTCCATGGATCCTTCGATCTTCCGCGGGGTCCGAGCATCGCCCGGACCCCCGGCATTCGGGAGGAAGTAACCTTAGGAACCCAAACCTAGTCGACGGAGCCGACGAACAGGGTCTGGAAAGCGCCGTCCTTGTATTCGTTGACCACCATCGGCACGGCTAGCTGACGCTTCTGGCCGAAGGAGGTCGCGCCGACATAACTCAGCTTGGCGTCCCCCTTGAGGAAGGGGTTGGGCGCCGAGAAGGTGTCCATGGTCTTCTTGAATTCGTCGACATTGTTGATGGCGGCCGGATTGGCCTTCATCGTCTCGATGATGTACTCCAACGCGTAAACCTTGGTGTTGGACTCGTCGTTATACTCGCCGAACATCTTGGTGTAGCGGGCGACGAACTCTTTCATCTCGTCGGACGCGATCTCCGGCGTCGAGGCACCGCCGACGGAGATGAAGCCGTTGGCGTATTCGCCGGCGCCCTCCTCCAGAACCTTGGCGTCCTGCGCCGTCTCGGTCGAGATCAAGCCCTCGAAGCCGAGCTCGCGGGCGGCGCGGATGAGCAGCGGCGCGTTGGCCGGCGCCACGCCCGACAGCACCAGCAGATCGGGCTTCAGCGCGACGATCGGGGTCAGCACCGGCGTGAAGTCGCGGGTGTCGTTCTGGTACGTGTCGTTCTGCGCGACGACGTCGAGCCCGAGCGCCTTGGCCGCCTCGACGCCGCTGTCACGCTGGCTGAGCGGGTCGGATTCGTTCGCGGCGACAAAGGCGATCGTCTTCACGCCCTTGTTTTCCTTGAGGTATTTATAGATCGCCGGGCCCGACTGGTAGTTGGCGATCATGCCGAGCACGGCGTTCGAGGCCGGCTTCTGGTAGAGCGCCTTCGGGAAGGCGTAGGGGAAATAGATGATGCCGTTGGCCTCGGCGACAGGGCGCACCGCAGCAGCGCCGTCATCGACATTGGGTCCGACGACATAGTGGATGCCCTCCTGCGCCATCTTCTCCATGCCGGCGATGGCGCGCTTGGGATCCTTCTGGTCGTCGAAGGTGACGATGTTGATGTTGTAGGTGTCGTCGCCGATCTTGACGCCGCCTTTTTCGTTGAGCCAGGCGGCGCGCGTCTGCATCGAGCGCACATTGGACGTGCCCCAGGCGGCGGCGGGACCGCTGGTGACACCAACAAAGCCGATCTTCAGTTCCTTGTTTTCAGCCTGCGCGGACGGGATGCCTATGGCGGCCATGGCCAGGGTCGAGACGGCGCCAAGCACCAGCGATTTCAAAGTCGAGCGTCGGTTGATCATATCGGTTCCCTTCTGGTTATCGCGCTTTTGTTTTTGCTCATTGGCTGCGCGGATAGCCTATGGGAAGCCGCCTGGGACAGATTGTCAACAGATTTCTTTGTTATTGTATACAATGTTGGGCTGAATGTGTGCGACGGCAGAGCGGCCCAACCGCGGGGCAGGCTGAGGACTGGCTGTCCGAACGGCCAGCCACCTCGGCGAACGATCAGTTCGCGGCATGATCAATGGAGGCGGTCGCGCCTTGCCGACGGCTGGCCCGTACGAATGGCGCGGGGCAGACCTTATTTTCCGCAGTGATGGTCGTTGATTTTGTTCAGCGCGTTCGCGTCCGGCCCCGTCCGGTGGTACGAACATGCGCCCGCCGCCGAAGTGACCAGCATGGCGTCATAGTAGCGCGGTCCGCCGAACAGGATGTCGATGAGGTCGCCTTGGGCCGGAACGTAGCGCTCCTGCTCGACCGGGCGCTTGAGCTGCCGGTCGCCGGCGAACGCCGCGCCGGACACGCCAATGGCCGTGGCCAGAACGAGAGCGGAGATCGCAAGGTGTTTCGTCATCGGCGGCACCTTTCCGGCCATTTCGGATCAGCAGCATATCCAAAATCGCCAGCGGAGCAAAAGTTCCCAGTCTCTATCTTCAAAATCGCTTGGCCCGATTGGGCGCTACACTCCTTCCCCGGAGT
>NZ_RZSR01000603.1:0-3714 GCF_004023265.1 Mesorhizobium sp. M1A.F.Ca.IN.020.06.1.1 | reverse complement strand
GCCCATGGTCGGTCGACAGGTGCCGCTTCAGCGACTTGAACTTCTTGCCGTCCTCGAGGCAGACGATGTAGTCGGGGAATACCGAACGCTTCGGATTGACGGCCGGCGTCTGCGGCGCGCTTTCCTTCACCGGGGCGCCCCCGGCGAGCTTGCGCACGGAAGCGCTGACGCTGGCGATCAGATCAGGCAGGCCGGATGCCGGAAGCGGGTTGTTGCCCACATAGGCCGAAACAATGTCGGCGGTCAGCTCGATTGCAGTCTTGTCGTCGATATTGGACAATTTTTTCACCTTCTGCTGGCTCTCAAATGACCAGCTGTTTTTAAGACTTTAGTCTAGGTATCTTATTGGACCTGTCCCCCAACGGACGTCCAGAGTCAGTAAACGTGCGAGACTCAATACCGAAGGTATGTTTTCACCGCGGGCCGCGACCGCGCAAGTTAGGAATTCTAATACCTACAACAAACACTTTACAGCACCGAAGCTCTGCACGGGCGAGGAAATGACGCAACAGCACTTCAATTTCTACGAGTAATTCCTGCAAAAATTGGAATTCTGGACGGAAAGCCAATAATTGCGAGCAGCGCTGGCTCTCTGATCAATCGATCATGCCCGATTCGTTAGGGCAAGTCGCTTATTTCGCGGCAACGCCGCGCCGGAGATCGGTCGGGCCGTCGGCCAGAATCTCCAGCACGCGTTTCCAGCGGGCGCAGCGGCCGAAATCCTTCTGCTCGATGGCCTTCTCAGCCTTCATGGCGGCATAGAGCTGCGCCTCGGCGCCGAATTCCTTGACCAGCCAATGCGCCTCCTGTCTGGCCCGGCGTTCGTCGTCGTCAAGCCCGCTCCCTGGCATGTTTCCTGGTACGATCCCTGGCATGGTCTTCAGCCCTCCGGACGTTCGATGCCGACAGCAATGCAACTGCCGATGACAAGGACGGCGCCAGCCATGGCCGTCATCGACAGGCTTTCGCCCGACAGCGCCAGCAAAAGCGTGGAAGCGATCGGCGTGAGATACGCCACGACCGCGAGCCGCCCACCCTGATCGAGGCTGAGCGCGCGCGACCAGAAATAATAGCCGAGCCCCATCGGCCCGGCGCCGAGATAGAGTCCGAGCAGCAGGTCCAAGCCGCCCAGGGCGGCGACGCCGTCATGCAGGCACCATGCGAAGGTCAGCGCCACGCCGATCAGGGCCGAAGGCAGCAGAAGCCGATCCGGCGACACGGCAAGGCGGCCGACGGCAAGCGAGTAGAAGGCCATGCAAAGTGCCGAGCCGAAGGCGGCGCAATAACCGACGGGGCTACCTCCGAACCAGGCATGCGCGCCTCCGCCGGAGATCACCAGCGCGACGCCGGTGAAGCCCAGCGCGGCGGTCAGTCCAAGCAGCAGCGGCCGTCGCGGGCGGCCGAGCACGATGACGGCGGCGGCGACCATCAGCGGCCAGGTGTAGGCAACGAGATTGGCCTCGATGACCGGCATCGAGGCGAAGGCGATGTATTGCAACGCCATGGTGCCGACCAGGCCGATGAAGCCGACGGCGCAGGCGCGCATGGTTCTCCCCTTATCCCCTTGGGGAACAAGGTGGATCGGCACGGAGCGCCGAGACGGATGAGAGATGTTGGAAGAAACTCCTGCGTCGGCGATCCGTCCGGCCCCCTTGATCACAAGGGGAGAAGGGAAGAACCTGATCAGCGCAAAGACCAGCGCGGCGCCTGAGAACTGCAGGAACTGCACCTCCGATACCGGGTGATTGGCAAGCAGCGTCTTGCCGACGAAAGCGTTAGTCGCCCAGAGCGCCACGGCGCCGAGGGCAAAGGCCAGCGCCACCGGGGGAGCAGCGCTGGAACGGTCGCTGCGCCTTTCGGCGGTGAGCGGGCCAAGGCTCAGCGATGCTGAAGGCGGCTGGCGACCGGCCGGATCGTCAGCCACTACCACGATTCCCTGGCTCCGCCGGAGACCGGATCGACAGCCGGCTTCGGCACGGGATGTTCTTCGGCGTGACGGCGATAGGCCGGCAGCTGGTTCGTCCAGACGTCCTCGGCCAGTTCGTTCACCCAGCCGCGGTCCTGGTCGTTGTCGGCGGCGAGGTAGAACATGCGGTTGTCGTCGACATAGGGCTTCGCCACCGAACGCTGGTTGAGCACCAGGGTGACCCGCGAGCCGAGCTGGATCGGCGCGGTGCGATGGAGCACGCCGAGGAACTGGCCGAGCGTGGCGTAATTCATCTTGTGGTCGATGCGCATGACCCTGTTGCGCGGCAGGTCGCTGCCGGATTCGAGGATGGCACGCCCCGTCTCGGAATCGTCGCAATAGATTTCAAGATGGCCGCCGATCAGAGGATCGCTGATCGAGAGCGGAATGAGTTCCGTCACCGGAACGCCATCGCAGTGCCAGTCGACGGCGCCGTCCTTGGGGTTCATGAAGGTGACGGTCGAGCCGACGATAGACAGCGGATAGGGTTCGAGCTTGGTGCCCATCATGTCGGACAGCCGTTCCAGCCGCAGCTTGTCGTTGAGCAGTTCCTTGATCTCGGGAATGTAGCGGTCCGCGCCGGTGATGAAGGTAAGGTCGAGATGCTTGTGCACGGCGTGGCTGGCCTTGAGCTTGAGCGCCGCCTCCTCGATCGCGGCGAGCAGTTGCGGGTCGTAGCCGTGAAGATACTGGGCGACGCCGAAGCTCGACACTTTCCACGCCGTATCATGACCGATGATGGCTTCACGGCTCATCGCATAGCGCAGTTCGGGGATTGTATGGGCGTTCATTCTACTTCTCCAAGGTGGGGGCAACACTTGGTAAACAGTCGATTGAGCACCCGCCCCTGTAAATTTAGGAATGCTGGTGCTACTTTAAGCATAGCTAAAGGTCGAACCCCGTGCGTCTGCTCAGCCAGGTCAACTTAAACTCGCTGAAAATCGTGGAGAGCGCCGCCAGGCACCGCAACTTCACGCGCGCGGGCGAAGAGCAGTTCATTACCGCCTCAGCCGTCAGCCAGCGGGTGAAGAGCCTGGAGGACCAGCTGCGCTTCAAGATCTTCCAGCGCGGCGGCAACGCGGTGTCGCTGACGCCGGAAGGCGAGACCTACGTGGCGCGCGTGCGCGAGGCGCTGGAGCGGATCGTGGCTGCCAGCATGGAGGCGACCGGCCAATCCCAGGCGCATGTGCTGAAGATCTGCGTCTTGCCGACCTTCGCGGCGCGCTGGCTGTTTCCGCGGCTTGCCACCTTCCAGCGGCAGTATCCGGATATCGAGATGCGGGTCTCGACTTCCTATGCCACGCATGAATTCGCGACCTCCGAATACGATCTCGAGATCCGCTATGGCGACGGCAATTTCCCCGGCCTCAACTCCGTGCTGCTGTTCAAGGAGGACCTGACGCCGGTGTGCAGCCGCAAGCTGTTCCGCGAGGTGCTGGGCGACAAGCCGCTGTCCAAGGTGACGCCGGAGGACCTCACGCACTTCACCCTGCTCCACTCCGACACCTGCACCCAGAACTGGCAGTCGTGGCTGGCTTTTGCCGGCGCGAGTTTCGTGCTTGGCGAGACCAAGAGCATCTATTTCGATTCCTGCATGATGTCCTACGAGGCGGCCAATGCCGGCATGGGCTTTGCCGTTGCCAACCGCGCCTATATGGCAAGCGACATCCGAGCCGAGCGGCTGGTCGCCCCCTTCGCGGTCCACCATCCCAACACCGCCGGCTGGTATTTCGTCAGCCCCATCAAGG
>NZ_RZSR01000602.1:0-3728 GCF_004023265.1 Mesorhizobium sp. M1A.F.Ca.IN.020.06.1.1 | reverse complement strand
TTCCAGGACGGCTCTGTAGGCGTTCTCGATCTCGGCCGAGGACAGACGCTGAGTTGGTTGAGCGGCCGGCAACGTGCCGTTCAGTGCCTGCGCGGCCACTTGTGCGGAGGACACGACGGACGGCGCCGGCGGCTGGACGAGCGCCTTGACCAGCGCCGCGGTCGCAGGTTCGGCCTTGGGCGACGGCACCGGCTGCGGCGCCAGCGCCTCTTTCAGCAGCGACGTCACGCTGGCATTGGTGATGTCCATGGCGCTTCCGACAACCATTGTGCCAACCGGCATACTACATGAGCATTGCGCCAAGCTTGACCTTGCCTTCGATTTGTGGCGATTGAACCCCTATGAACCTATGCGCCATTCCATGATGAACCGTTTTGAAGGCCCCGGCGGCAAGGAAGCGCGCATCCGCTATCTCGACGGCGACTTCCAGGTGACGAGCCCCGGCGCGTTCGTGCGCTGCGCGGTGACCGGCGAGAGCATCCCGCTGGACGAGCTCAAATACTGGAGCGTCGCCAGGCAGGAGCCATATGTGAACGCGGCAGCGTCGCTGCGGCGTGAGATCGAGGCGCATCCGGAGCTGCGCAAGCGCGGGTAGAACCTCCTAGGATGAGGACGGTCTCATCTTGCGCTGCCGCCATGCATCCAGCGTCTCATTGATGATGCGCTCCGGCACGTGGTCGATCTCGAACACGGCGTCGATCTCAAGCACGTCGAGCTGCTCCAGGAAGCCGGCGGGTGCGGCGCCGTGGCGAAGCCGCGCGGCATCCTTTGCCGTGGTGACAAGCCGAAGCCCCTCGCGCTTGGCAAGCGCCGCCAGATCGGCAAGCTCGTCCGCGGCGTAGAAATGATGGTCGGGAAAAGCGCGCGACAGCGCGACCTCGCCGCCGGCGCCGCGCAGCGTATCGAAGAATTTTTCCGGATGGCCGATGCCGGCAAAGGCAAGGAAGCGCCCGCCGGCAAAGCGCGCCGGGTTCGCCGGCTCGACATGGGCCAAAAAGATCGGCCGGCCGGCGCGCGCCGCCTGGCGTACCACCGTGTCGGCCGCGCTCCCCTCGCCCATCTTCAGCAAGCCGCCGGTGAACACCAGCTGATCAACGATCTTTGCCCGGAGCGGCCCGCCCGGAATGACGCGGCCATTGCCGATGCCGAAACGCGCATCGACCACGACCAGCGCGTAGTCGATATGGATGCGCGCCGACTGGAAACCGTCATCCATGATCAGCAAGTCGCAGCCATGCTCTGCCATCAGCAGTTTGGCGCCGGCGGCGCGGTTGGCCGTCACCGCGACCGGCGCATGTTCGGCAAGCAGCAGCGGCTCGTCGCCGACATGCTTGGCCGCGTCGTGATGCGCATCGACGACATGCGGCTTGGCGAAGGAACCGCCATGGCCGCGCGACAGGAAGCCGGGCGTGAGCTGCATGCGCTTTGCCTGTTTAGCCAGCGCGATGGCGACCGGCGTCTTGCCGCTGCCGCCAACGGTGAAGTTGCCGACGCACAGCACAGGTGCCGCGACCTTCTCGCGCGGCGCGCGCCGCATGCGGCGCCCAGCCACCATTCCATACATCGCGGACACCGGCGAAAGCGCCAGCACGCGCCAGTCCGGCTTTTCCCACCAGAAGGGCGGCGCTTCGCTGGTCATGGCGCGACTTCCATGGCGCATGACCCTTTCCAAAGATCGGATCCGAATTTTTGGGCCATGCGCTAGCGCCCGTTGGCGCCTTTCAGGCGCGCCTTGACGACCAGCGGCTGGATGTAGGGTTCGAGCGACTTCAGCGTGCGCTGAAGCGCGCCGCGCATCTCGTCGACGGTCGCCGCGCCCGCCGCCATCATCTCGTGGCGCACCGCCTCGTTGGTCAAAAGGAAATTGACGGCGCCGGCCAGCATGTCGCGGTCGCGCACCAGCTTGGCGCCGCCGCGATCGAGCAGGCGCTGATAGGCTTCGCGGAAATTCTGCACGTTGCGGCCGGCCAGCACCGCCGTGTCGAGCATCGCCGGCTCGAGCGGGTTCTGGCCGCCCTCGGAGGTCAGCGAGCGGCCGACGAAGGCGATCTCGGTCAGCCTTAGATAAAGTCCCATCTCGCCGATCGTGTCGCCGAGCAGGATATCGGTGTCGGACGTGATGCGGTCGCCCTTGCTGCGGCGCGCGACTTTCAGCCCCATGCCGGAGATCTGCGCGGCCAGCGCGTCCGCGCGGTCGGGATGGCGGGGCACGACGATGGTCAACAGTCCAGGGTGGCGCTTGTGCAAGGTCGCATGGACTTCCGCCGCGGCGACCTCCTCCCCGTCATGGGTCGAGATCGCCGCCCAGGTCGGGCGCAAGCCGATCTGGCGCTGCAGGATCGCCAGCGCCCGCTCGTCGACCGGCGGCGGGTTGGTGTCCACCTTGAGATTGCCGGAAACGGTCACCGGCCGGGCGCCGAGGACGCGGAACCGCTCGCCGTCGACATCCGACTGGGCAACGACATGGGCAAGATTCTCGAACAGCGCCTCGGCGACGCCGGCGCGCTTCTTCCACGACCGGAAGGAACGGTCCGACAGCCGCCCGTTGACCAGGACCTGCGGCACGTTGCGCGCGCCGAGTTCCAGGATGGTCATCGGCCAGATCTCCGATTCGGCTATGATGGCCAGCTCCGGCAGCCAGTGATCGAGGAAGCGGCTTACCGCGGGCTTGAGGTCGAGCGGCACATATTGGTGGATGATGCGGCTGCCAAGCCGCTCGTCGGCGACCTTGGCCGAGGTCACAGTGCCGGTCGTCAGCACGATGTTGACGCCGTAATCGAGAATGCTTTCGACCAGCGGCACGACGGCGATCGTCTCGCCGACGCTCGCGGCGTGAATCCAGATGACCGGTCCTTCCGGACGCGGACGGCCGGCGACGCCGTAGCGCTCGCGACGGCGAACGCGGTCTTCCTTGCCGCGCGAGGCGCGCCAGGCGACATAGGGTCCGATCAGCGGATAGGCGACGGCCCCGGCGTAACGGTAGGCGGTCAGGGCCGCGCGCGCCCAGCGCTCGCTCATTTGTCGCCGTCCACGAGGCGGTAGGCCTCGGCGGTCGCGGCGTTGAGCGAGGCGGTGACCTCCTGGCGCTTGCGCTCCATCTCGGCGTCGTCGGCGTTGGCCGGCACGAAGACCGGCTGTCCGACAATAACGGCGGAGCGGCCGAACGGCAGGTTGATGGTGGTCTTGTCCCAGCTCTTTTCCAGCACCTTGCGGCGGCTGGTGGCGATCGCCGAGGGCAGGATCGGGCGCCCGGAAAGCCTGGCCAAAAGCACGATGCCCAGCCCCGCGTCGCGCGGCGTGCCATGCGGAATGTCGGCGATCATCGCGACATTCTTGCCGGCTACCAGCGCTTTCTTGAGCGCAATCAAGGCTTTGGCGCCGCCTTTGTCGAGATGCCTCGAACTGTCGCGGCCACCCGAGCCGCGCACCGCCTCGATGCCGAATCTGTTCAGCATCAGCGCGTTGAGCTCGGCGTCGGCACTGCGCGAGACCATGGCGACCAGCGGCCGGCCCTTGGGATAATAAGCCGGCGTCAAGAGATGCTGGCCATGCCACAGCGCGATGATGCCGGGTTCCAGATGCGCATAGGCGCCGCCGGCGACCTGCGTCGACCCTTTCACCAGCGGGCTGGTGATGCGAATCAGCCGCACGAACCAGGCGAACAGGCTGGCGATGAAATTCTTGACGAATCGCGACTGGGCGAGCGGCTCTCGGATGCGGCGCCACAG
>NZ_RZSR01000005.1:0-23594 GCF_004023265.1 Mesorhizobium sp. M1A.F.Ca.IN.020.06.1.1 | reverse complement strand
GTCCGGTGAAGCTTCTGATTACCCACATCGTCGGCGGCCTATTGCCCGTATGAATCTGCCGTGATTCTGTCCGTGACGCCGAATCACGGAGGCGTCACGGATGCAAGACGAGACCAGCAGCAGCGAGAGCGCTTGGCAGGAGGAAGAGCTTTCTGCGGCGGCCCTTCCGACAAGCGTCTGGCCCGTCGGCTGCAACGGTTGCTGGATCAGATGTCAGTTGCGCCGGGCAAGCCAATCCCGGCGGCCTGCGGCGACTGGGCGGCAGCGAAGGCGGCCTACCGCTTCTTTGACAATCCGCGTGTGACATAACATAGCGTTCTCGCCGGCCATTTCGCGGCGACTGCGGCGCGCGTTGCGGCGAGCGAAGGTCCGATCCTTATCCTGCAGGACACGACCGAATTTATCTACAGCCGCGCGCAGCCGGGCAAAATCGGATTCACCAAAACCATCAATGCCGGGCGCTACAAGGCCGGGCAGCCCAACGTGCTGACCTTGTGCGGGGTGCTGATGCATTCGAGCCTGGCCGTCACCCTCACCGGCATACCCCTCGGTCTGACGGCGGCGAAGTTCTGGACACGAACGAAGTTCAAGGGAACGCTCGCGCTCAAGCGGCACATCAATCCCACGCGCGTGCCGATCGAGACGAAGGAGAGCTACCGCTGGCTGGAGAACCTGCGCCAGTCCATCGCGCTCGTTGGCGCGCCCGAGCGCTGCGTGCATGTGGGTGACCGGGAGAGCGACATCTACGAGCTCTATTGCACCGCGCAGGACCTAGGTACCAGCTTCCTCGTGCGGGTGCAGACGAACAGGCTGGCAGAGCGGCCTGCCGATGCTGCCTCACACGATCCTGCTCATCGCGTCTTTGCCCAACTTGCGGCGGCGCCTTGGGCGGGACGTCATCGCATTACGGTTGATCAGGACGAGACGACCTGGCTGCAGGTGAAGTTCGCCGCCATCAACACCTTGCCGCCTGCGGGCAACCAGAAGCGATACAGTCCGCAGGTTATGACTTACATCCACGCCCTCGAAGAGAATCCGCCGCCCGGTCGCGAGCCGATCGACTGGAAGCTGGTGACCAACTTACCGGTCGAAGATCTCTCCGTGGCGGTCGAGAAGCTCGGCTGGCACGCCCTGCGCTGGAAGGCGGAGGTGTTCCACAAGGTCATGAGGTCCGGCTGCCGTGCCGAGGAGGCGAGGCTCGAGACCGCCGAGAGGCTGGCGAAGTTCCTCGCCCTCATCGCGGTGGTCAGCTGGCGCATATTCTTCGTCACTATGTCGGCGCGCGCCAAGCCAGACGCCGCGCCCCACAGCGTTCTCACCTTCGCCGAGATCACTGCGCTCGACCGGATCGACGCGTCCCGAACGCGACCGCGCCTCCAACGGCCCACGCTCGCCGCTTACCTGCTGCGAATCGCCATGCTTGGCGGGCTATCTCGCCCGCAACGATGACCCGCCTCCCGGCAACATGGTCGTCTGGCGCGGCATGACCCGCTTGCACGACATCGCCTTCGGCATCTCCATTGGATCAAGCCGGCGATGTGGGTAATCAGAAGCCGGTGAAGACCGCAGACGTGCGTATCTGGGGGCCGTGAGGACCTGAGCACCGGAGTGCTGGGTCAAGTTTTTGATGGGGAGACGCGATGATATTCTTCGAGGAGGAGTTTGACCTCTTCGATGCCGTCATCGGTGAAGGCCAAGATTCCGTCGTCATCGTTGGCGCCGTACACCAGGATGACGCCGTCCTCCGGCTCGAGACCGAGGGTCAAGTCGTGGATGAGCGCTTCGCTGACGCCGAGGTCCTGGCGACACGTTCGACGGTGTAGACGTGATGCACCTTATTGCGCTGCATGATCAGGCCGCCGCTGGTTGGGTCCGCAATTTTGCGGATCTCCAATTCCACGGCAGCAAATCATCGATCCGATGGGCCGGATAGGCGGGCAGTCGGGCGAGGACGTAGGCGAGCCAGGCCTGCGGGTCGATATCGTTCATCTTGGCGCTGACGATCATGCTGTAGAGAATGGCCGCGCGCCGTCCGCCGCGATCGGAACCCCAGAACAGCCAGGACTTTCTGCCGAGAGCAATCTCGGGGTCATTCTGCCCATGTTGGGCAGGAGGTCGAAGTCCATTATCGCTGGCATCGGTATTTCGGACGCCGGCTTCGCTGCGAGAACAGCGAAGAACGCGCCAATGGTCGGATCATTCATCTCGTCATCGTGCCTGGGCATGTCATTACCGCTCCGGCCTGGATGATAGATCCCGTGGCGTGCGCAGCAGTGGATCTGGAATCCCCGCGCGCGTCGCTTGCTGCACTGCTTGAACTGAACAAGCTCTTGATCCAGCGCCGTTTCCGGCGAGGCTCTCCGGATGGTTTCATCATCGGGGAGACGCAAAATGAGAACCTTGCCGCCACCGACACGATCTCTCGTGATCGTTCGCCAGCTCAGCATGCCGCTCGACTCGCACAAGCTGGTAGGGCTGAGCGCAGCGCAACGAACGATCGTGATCGCCCGGCTCGCCAATGTGCTGATAGCCGCCACCGGCATCGTGACGGAGGAGAGCCGCGATGACGAGCAGTAATCTGATTCCGGCCACCATCCTCAAGCGCAAGGCCGTCGTCTATGTACGTCAGTCCACGCAGGCGCAAGTGCAGCTCAATCTTGAGAGCCAGCGTCGGCAATATGAGCTGGTCGACGTCGCGCGGCGCTGGGGATTCCGCAAGGTTGAGGTGATCGACGATGACTTGGGACGCACCGCAAGTGGAGCTGTGGAACGTCCTGGTTTCGAGCGCCTGGTCGACGATCTGTGCACCGGTCATGTGGGCGCTGTGCTTTGCCTGGAGGCGTCCCGCCTGTCTCGCAACGGACCGGACTGGCATCGGCTGCTCGAGTTGTGCGGCGAAGTCGATGCACGGGTGATCGATCTGGACGGAGTCTACGATCCGGGGCTGCCGAACGATCGCCTGCTGCTCGGCATGAAGGGGAGCATAAGCGAGTTCGAACTCGGGGTGCTGCGTGCTCGCATGTACGAAGCTGCCCGCGCCAAGGCACAGCGCGGCGAACTGCGCATCTCTGTGCCCTTCGGCTACGTCTGGCACCGGGATTACGGTCTAGGGTTCGATCCCGATATACGCCTGCAGGAGACCATTCGCCTGATATTCGCGCGTTTCCGCGAACTCGGCAGTGCGCGCCAGGTCCTGATCTCGATGATCGACGATGGCGTGCATTTCCCCCGACCCTCCGACGGCAAGAAGATGGTGTCTTTCGCCTGGGTTCCGGTCCGCTACCGCAACGTGATCTCCGTCCTGAAGAACCCGTTCTACGCCGGCGCTTATGTCTATGGTAAGAGCGAGAAGCGCACCGAGATCGTGGATGGCCGCGTCCGCAAGAGCTATGGTCATTACAAGCCGGCCAGCGATTGGGCGGTGGTGCTCAAGGAGCATCACGAAGGCTATATTGGATGGAACGAGTACGAACGGAACCAGGAACTTCTCGCCGCCAACGCCTATGGCAAAGCCGGCGGCGTCAAGTCGGGCCGCGGTGGTCGCGCGTTGCTCCCGGGTCTTCTCTCCTGTGGTCGATGCGGACGAAGACTGGTTGTCACGTATGCCGGACGTGGCCAAGGCTACCCGGTCTATCGTTGCGAGCGGGGCAACACCATGATGGCGCAGGCGCGATGCATGTCGTTCAACGGCTTTCGCACCGACGCGGCGGTGGCCCGCGAAGCCTTGGAGGCGGTTGCGCCGATGGCAATCGAGGCGGCGTTGGAGGCTGAACAGATGCAGCTGGAGAGCGAAGCCAGGCGGCGGCAGATGATCGAGATGGACCTGCAGCAGGCACGCTATGAGGCATCGCTCGCCGAGCGCCGCTATGCCGCCTGCGACCCGGAGAACCGGCTTATAGCGGCCCAACTCGAGAGGAACTGGGAAGCTACGCTCAGGCGCGTGGAGACCTGCGAGGCCCGGCTCAGCGAAGTCCAGCGTATGGAGCCTGTCGACGCGACAGGGCTCGCTCGGCTGTATTGTTGGATAGCAGATCCGCCCATCATCGTGGAACCGGGTGAAGGAGGACCAGCGGCGCAGCATGTAGTTGAAGGCCTTGGTCAGGTCGTGCCCGCGCGAGAGCTTGTCGCGCGTCTCGATCATCCAGCGCTCGAGCTCGGTGACCAGCGGCGCGCTCCGCTCTTAGCGCGCAGCGTGGCGTTGGCCTGGCGACAGGCCGGATCGCGCGCTCGATTTCGAACAGGGCATCGATGCGCTTCACGGCTTCCACCGCTAACCCGGTTTTCTCACCGCAACTGGCGTTAGGCGGTGTTTTGGCCTGGCCAGGCGCCGGCATCGTGTCCCGATCCCGAAGACGAGCGCAATCGGCGCCGCGTGCGTGCGGCGATTTCAGCTTGTGCAATGTATCCTCTGTTGTTGGCGGGAAGTGTTCGCGTCCTGCGGCGTCATCGGGCCGCGGCGCGTATTCGGGCGTGTGCCAGTGCGAATTCGTCGGCATAGGAACACGCCGAAGCCATCGCGACCTTGATGCGGCGCACCGAGACGCGGACCTGTGCGCCGATCTCGCCGCAATCGGAGCGCTTCGGCGCCAGCTTTCCGACAAGAGCGCCAGCACCGGGTCGTGGCGAAGCGTTTCGTGATCGTCGACGTCCTCGTAACCGAGCGCGATTGCCGCGATGCGCTGTCCGACCAGCGTCTGGACACTGTGCACCGTGCAATCCGGATCGCGGTGGTCGATGAAGCAAGCGGCCACCCGGTCGAAAAGGCCGATAGCCCCGTCGGCGTGGCGTCGCCCCACCGTCGAAACCGGCGACAACTTTGTGGTCGTCGAAGCCTTCAAATTCGAGCTGGTCAGAGATACAGTGTGTTTGCATCGGACCCCGTCATTGGATCTGATAACTCTTTGTTGCAAAAATATTTCTCAGATTCTCTGGGCCGATGCACCTCATTTTGAGATATTCAGGCTAGCGGATAGCCGCGATGCTCGGCGACGATGTCGAGTTCCCGGGCGACACGCTCACCCGAGATCGAATTGTCGACGACCGTGGCCAGGCACTCCCGGCTGAAGTCGTCGATGATGCACAGGATCGGAAGCGGCGGCCATCGGTCAGCGTATCGGAGACGAAATCGAGGCTCCAGCGCTGGTTGGCACCCTGCGGGATTCCCATCGGCGCTCTGGTGCCCAATGCCCGCTTGCGGCCCCTCGCTTGAGCACCGTCAGCCGCTCCTCGCGACAGAGCCGATAGAGCTTCTTCCAGTTCACCGCCACGCCTTCGCGCTTCAGGAGCAGGTGCAGCTGACCGTAGCCAAAGCGCCGGCGTTCGGACCGCTTCGCCTCCGACACATCCATGCCGCCATGGTTCGAGCGCCACTTGGAGAAGGTCGCGTCGCTCACACCGTATTTGCGGCACAGTTCCGTCGCCGAAAGCCCCGCCTGGTGCTCCTTCAAATGCCGATGATCTGTTCGTCGTTCGTCGGAAAATCTCGATCGCTTCATTGCCTGTTTCCTCATCCGGACAACAGGCTAACCTCAAAGCGAGGACATTTCAGGGGAGCACGTCACCGATGATCAGAACGCTGCATCGAAATTGCGCTCCGCCCGAGTAACGCCGTCTGATCCAGGCATTGTCGGGCGGCGGGAACAGGAAGGCTTACTGAGGCGAATACTCAAGCGCCCCTTTACACGAAACAAAGTACGACAACCGCGCGGCATAATTGATCTCTACTCGTCAATTGGCAAAGCCAAGGATATCTTAGTCCGATCCATTACAACCATCGTGCTGAATCCTTTTATGTCTGGATTCTCGTAGAAAAATCGCCGCGTAAATGCCTCATATTCCACCATGTCACGCACGGAGATTATAAGAACGAAGTCTGCTTCACCAGTTACATAATACGCGCTCATTATCTCAGGCGTGCGACGGATTGCTTGCTTGAACCGGTCAATGATATCTGAGCGATCGCGCTCAAGGCTTATAGACACGAGAGTGATCAGGGGTCGACCGACGGCTTCTGGCGAAACTATGGCAACATCAGCCTCAATAACACCGGCATCTCGAAGTCGCTTCAGTCGCCGCTGACAAGCGGTGGCCGATAGGCCAGCGAGTTCGCCCAATTCTTCGGTCGTTAAGCGATTGTTGCGTTGCACCGCGACAAGAATCTTTCGGTCAATTCGATCCAGTTCCATTCACTAACTCTGAAAGATTTGGTGGCTATGGGCAGGAACGCTGCGCGAACCCTGTGATATTAGCCCGAAATCGGCGACGATGACAGATAGGCCATAGAATATTACACCGCTCAGCATCAAGGACGTCAAGCGCGCCCAGTGAATGCATCAATGTGTAAGGAGGTGCTTCAGCATTCTCAGAAAGCATGTGCGTCGTCGCGTTGGCACAAGCGCGCTCCCGCCAGTGCCCCGCCCCTTAGAGGGCTGAGTTTGCTCACGTGCAGGCGAGTTAGGAGAGCAATGCCGTTCGGTCGTATTTTGCCTCAGTTTCGTTTAGGAGAACGCCCGGATCTCAGAAATACCAAGGCGGTATGTCTTTAAGACATATGCTCAAATATTGGCCTACAGCTCTTTGGAAACTCAGGACCGTGTACATATTTTAGTAGCATCACGGCTGCCGCTAGCGCGAATTATCCTTTGTTACCGCAGGAAATCGGCGTTTTTGTCCCTGCCTACGCAGGGGACCGCGAATGCTCGTGAGGAGTTGAAGACTCCTAGCGGAATGAGGCCCTGTTTGAGAGTGATATTCGTCCAGCGCTGGCCTTAACGACGAAGTGTCGTTGACGATCATCGTCGCCCGGCCGCTGGTGGGGCCGATCAGCTCCGGGCGCGCCCATACGCACTACAGCGCGCCTGGCAAGCCGATGCAGACGGATGTTGTAGAATAGCGGTGTCGACTCACGATTCCTCCTTTTCACAACCTTCTTCTTTTACCGCCGCGTTCGCCATCGGGAAGTCGCTGCTGCACAAGCAGCTTTCGCCTTTTCGACTCGTCTTGGGATCGGCTGGCCGGGTAGGAGAAGGGGCCCCGTGGTGCCTCCATGGCTCTAGGGGAGGCTGGCATGCAGCTTACCCATCTGAACTCGGGGGCGAGCATGGCCGGCCGGGGCCTTAGTAGTCATCAGATAATCTCGTAGGCTTCCGCGTGGTGGCGAGGGCTGGATATGCTTCCCGCGAGGCGAGGCGATCCTTTGTAGAGGCGCGCAAAGATACGGCGAGCGCGCAGCCGGCCAGGCCGCCTTGAGCAGCACCTAGGTGCGTGACCAGGCCTCTGCTTCGTCATGCTGCCATGATAGGCTGGTCCCTCACTGGCAAAGATAGGCGACAAGCCTCAGTGGATCGCTGAAGCGCCGAATTTGCCACGGCAGCGCTCGCAGCCGCAGTGACTCGAAGCCGGGCAACGTACGGAGGAATGTCGCATTCTAGAGGGCATTAACGGCGACATCCTCCGCCTCCATCACCCGTCAACGCGTGGTTGATTTGGTCAATTAGGCCAAGGTGACGCTTGATGGCCGCGCTCTCATCGAAGGCAATATTTACCCAGCAGTTTGCGCCCGCTGATCCACGGCGGGATCGATCAAGGTGCGGCTGAGGGCGTCTGCGGAACAGAACGCCCCAGCGCGCCAGTCATGAGCTACTCGCCCAGGGCACGGAGGCAACGGTGCCAGACATCACGCAGGCCTTGCAGGCCGCCGCCCCCACAGCACCGGATGAAAACCACCCCTATCGAACGACAGCCAACCTCTCGCACGTCCTTCTCCGGCCACGGCGCGGGTGGTCCCAATCGCGGTTCGCAATCCCGCACGAGCGGCAAGCCGGCGCGGCGAAGAATGCCCTCCCTGCGTGGATCGGTGACAGTGGATTCGGCTGAGACAGCGTGACAGCCGAATTCCATCATGCCGGTCAAGGGCTAGTGCCGCCAGGATTTCCGCCAGTGCCCTTCGGCGATGGTGGAGATCACCGGTGAAACGGCTGCTTCCAGATGCTCGGTTCATGGTTCGTGGGGCGCCGTGTTGCCGTCCAACAGCACCCCCGAAATGTCGCGAAGTCGGGTCGGCCCGGTCGACGGAAGGTAGTCGGGCGCAACCATCGACACAACCGTCGGAATGTGGCAAAATATCCTTTGATGCAGCTTGAGCGCGTCATACCCGCATTCGTCCGCACGCCGGAGTCGAGCCGCTCCTGCAAACGGGTATCGAAGACGGTGCAGTTCGCCGGCAAAGTTGCCGTATCACTCGCGTGCGTTGCGTCATGAAGTTCTTCGTGGCGGAATGACCCTGCCATGAGGCGAATGCGCCCGCCGGAACAGCCTGTGCACATGCACAGGGGACCAAAGACAAATTCCAGTTTGTCAGAGGATTAAGGAGGCCAGCAGCGCTAGGCCTAGTTTTTGGTGCGTACGCCGAGCTATTTTGGATGAGATCATCCGCTCACAACCGTATGCTCACGGACTTCGGAATAAAAGATGTCGAAATGAAGCTCCTCGATGATCTTCTTCCCGACAAGGATCCGACCGCCCTCCCATGCCGTAACTTTGTCCAGCTATCCGGTCAAGGTCGCGCCAGCGAGTGCTACCTCGCGCGTGCCTGAGACCCGTCGCCGGCCAACACCAATCATGTAGGCGGTCTTATGCGCGTCACGCGCATCAAACTCAGCGCAACCATCGGAGCCGAATTTGTGGGTCGTAGACAGTCAGCCGGATGATTACGTGTTTCAGCCAGCCTCTTGGGGAGGCATTTGCAACATTTCGTGCGTGTGCAGAGTTCGTCGCGGATGCCGCATCGCATCAAGGTCGTAGATCACGCCAATGTCGGACCGGTAGGAGATTCCTTCGAAGTGTATCCTCTCGATGTTGGCATACGCATGGTAGATGGCTTGCGTAGAAGTGTCGCCGATGCCCGTCACGTGCAGCACTCGATCGCCGGCAGTAACAAGACGACCCTCGCCATCCCGACGGACATTGGCGAAGAATAGGTGGCAATTACGGCGGTCGAGCGCATCAACTCCAGAAATGGGGAATCCGACTTCGAAATCTCCATATGGCCAGCCTGGGCAGCGGATCTCGCGGCCACCTTCGTTCAATTGCCTCCTTGCGCCTTGTACCGCTACCACATTGCAATAGTATTTATCGTCTGTCTCGAGGGACATAGAGCTAACGGTCCCCTGCAGCACGCTTTCGCAAAGCCGAACGAAATTGGTTTGTATTTTGGGCAGGACAACCTCGGCCTCCGAGTCGCCAAAGCGAACATTGAGCTCAAGGACTTTTATGCCATCGTGGCATAGCATGGCGCCGACAAAGATGAAGCCTGTATATTTTAGGCCTTCTTTCAAGATTGCAACTTGTAGCGGCTCCATGATCCGAGTGTGTATCTCACTGTAAAGAGCCCGGTCGGCGAGAGGGTGCGGGGCGAGCGAACCCATGCCATGGCAGTTGATGCCTTTGTTGCCGTCGTCAGAGCGCTTATAGTCGAGGGCGGCCGGAAACATCAGGAACTCCTTCCCGTCGAAGAGAGCGAAGATTGATATTTCCACCCCCGAGAGACGCTCCTCAATGACGACGCGGCTTCCAGCGCCCTTATGCGTCCGCTCGAGCATGATGTTGTCAACGGCTTGAAGCGCGGACGCCATGTCATCGCAAACATAGACGCCATTACCTTCGAACCGCCCGTCAGCCTTGACGACAACCTCATAGTCGAGCGTGCGAATGTATTGCTTGGCAAGGTCCGCATGATCAAACACTTCGAACTGCGCCGTGTTCACACCGTACTTCTTAAGGAGCGCCTTTGTGAATGCCTTGCTCGCCTCAAGCCGAGTTGCACCACGGTCTGGACCGATTGTTGGGATCCCGCTGGCCTTCAAGAAGTCCACATAGCCGATTGAGAGCGCATCGAAGTGGGAGACAAAGACGAAGTCAATCGCACGGGCTTGGCAAAATCCGACCGCCGATGCAGGATCCATCAACGAAATTTCTGGCACCGTGGAAATACGCTCGCCCATAACAGACGAGTTGCCCGGCCCGTAGAAGACCTGCACGGATGGGTCCGTTCGCTGGAAGAGTTCGGCCAGAGCGTGCCCCCTCCCCGTCGAATCAATGAGCAGCACATTGCGGCTGGGCTTGGTCATGTCTCACTCCGCTGTTGTCCGATGACAAGGGCCTTCCAAGACATGGCCCTTTACTTCGATGATGATGCCTCTCATTGAGTTTTCCAGTGAAGGCATCAGTTCTCCTGCGCCATCACTTATCAGCTCGTGAAACAGATACGGAACTACCCAATAGCATGGTTGACTCTGTGATTCGGCGAGATTTGCGGAGCACGGGAGGGGGCCTAGCTAGAAGCGAGAATGCCGCCCATCCTGCGGGCCGGGGGCAGGCAATCACCAAACCACTTCGCGAACAATGGACGCAGCGGCATCAAATCACCTCGACGAGCGCATTGCCCATGAAAATCTTGTAGGATTCACATCACTAGATGTTTGATCCCGGGCTCACATGACGATGCTGAGGTCAAGAGGTGTGTTAGGAGAGGGCATCGTATTGCTCCCAATTGGTGGCGGAATCCAGAGCTGGGCCCGATTGCGTGACACGGCTCGCTCAATCGAGCCTAATCAAACCCACATACGGTCGCCGCTTGAGACGGCTGCACCAATATCCCGCTTGCGGCGGCAGGGGCCCAGAAGGCGAGACCCGTCTTTGATACGGCATTCTAGCCAGCTGGGATCTCGGTTCGCCTCCTGGATCCGCCGAGGCTGATCAGGCCTCGAGGGATGAGTGTATCGGTGTGATCTCGTCAGACGGCCTTCATGACAGCACCTTCGATGACGACGCCCGCGGTCACGTATTTCCACAGCGCCACGAGCAGCTTCCTTGCAAGGGCGACGATGGTTGTCTTTTTGAGGCGCCCGTGGTTGCGCATCACGCGTTCTGGTAAGCGCTGAGCTCGGTTGATTGCGCAGCCACAGCCAAGCCAACTTGATCATCGTCGTTCGCAGTCGGGGGTTGCCGGCCTTCGAGACGCCTTGCTCGCGCTGGACCAATCCGCTCTGCCAAGGCGTCGGCGCGAGCCCGGCATAGGCGGCGACCTGCCGGCGATTATCGAAGTGCCGGAACAGACCTTCCGAGTAGAGGATGGCGGCACAGTCGGGGTCGATGCCCTTGAGATCGAGCAATGTCGCTGCTGGAGTTTCGGCGACTTCGATTGCCAACAGAGCGTCGCGCTCGGCCTGCACCTCTTTGATTTGGGCTATCACCAGTTCGAGTCGGTCGAGCTCGCGACGGATTTGCCCCTTCAGATGTTCTGGCAGTGCGCGGCCGTCGCCGGTCCTCAATTCCTCAAGCCGATGTCGCCGGTCACGTCCCAGCGGCTCGTAGCCGGTGATGCCCTGAGCAAACAGCAGGCCCTTGATCCGGTTGACATGGCAGGTCCGCTCACCAACCAGAGCCTTGCGTTCACGGCCGATGCGCCGATGGTCCTCCTCCTTGACGCTCGGTACCCTAACCATCGCGCACACGCGCGGCTCGCCTCGTTTGTAGCCGAGCAGCGCACGCACCAACGCCTCACCATCGATCTTGTCGGTCTTGGCACGACGCCGCCGGCGCGACGTGGCAATCGAGGCGGCGTCGACGACATGGCTTTCGATCCCTTCGGCCTCCAGGATTCGATGGATCCAGAAGCCGTCGAGACCCGCCTCCTGAATGACCACAAGCGCAAAGTGCCGGCCGGTGCGCGCCTGTGCCTTGTCCTGAAGCCGGGCAAAGCGTGCCAGCAATCCTGTGATATCGCCGCCGCGGACCGCATGGTTCGACATCTTCTCCCCACTGCCCGGCGACAGCGAAGTGATCAACCAGGTCGATTTACTGAGTTCCAAGGAAACGAAGATCGCGCCAAGATCGGTGCGGATAGCGGCAGGCGCCGCAGATCGATCGGCTACAACAGGCATGATTGGCCTCCACAGAGTTGTTGGTCAGCAACCCACTCTGCCACAGCGCAGGTCGCTATCCACCACCGGTCATGGGATCTTTGATGGAGCATCCTTATCTTCCGAATCAAAGGATGCGCTATGGGCAAGTTCTGCATGGGAGCGCCACAACGACAGAGGCGGTCCGTCGAGCGATACAACATAGTCAAGAGAGCCTGAGGACACTGGCCAGGCGCTACGGGATCAACCAGAAGACGGTTGCGAAGTGGAAGAGGCGAGCTTCGGTCGCCGATCTACCGACTGGTCCGAAGGAACCGAGATCGACGGTGCTCTCGATTGAGGAGGAGGCGGTCATTGTCGCTTTCCGCCGCTACACGCTGCTGCCGCTCGACGACTGCCTCTATGCGCTTCAAGCGACCATCCCGCACCTGACGCGGTCTTCATTGCATCGCTGCCTGCAACGCCATGGCATCGGCCGGCTCCCGGATGTCGAGGGCGACAAACCGGCGAAGAGGAAATTCAAGAGCTACCCGATCGGCTACTTCCACATCGACATTGCCGAGGTCAGGACCGAGCAGGGCAAGCTGCACATGTTCGTCGCTATCAGACCGCACCTCGAAGTTCGCCTTCGTCGAGTAGCACGAGAAGGCTCCCACAGCCGTATCAAGAGACTTTCTACTGCGGTTGATCGCGGCCGTGCCCTACAAGATCCACACCGTGCTTACCGACAATGGCATCCAGTTCACCACCCCCGGTGCCGGTGGCTCGGCGGTGCCGCTGATCAAGGAGGCAATCGCCAATGGCGAGATCTTCCGCGCTCACGCCTTCGAATACGCCTGCGCCAGGAACGACATCGAGCACCGCACGACCAAGGCTAGGCACCCGTGGACCAACGGCCAGGTCGAGAGGATGAACCGAACTATCAAGGACGCCACCGTCAAGCGCTTCTACTATGAGAGCCACGATCAGCTCCGGCAGCATCTCACCGACTTCGTCGCCGCCTACAACTTCGCCCGCAGGCTCAAGATCCTCAAGGGTCTCACACCCTACGAGTTCATCTGCAAGGCGTGGGCGTCACAACCGGAACGCTTCAAACTCAATCCGCTCCAGCAAATGCCGGGACCAAACATCTAGTAACTGAAAACGGCAGTGAGAATGCAGCCGAGGCGATCCCCCCGGTGCCGAACGTCAGGTGCTAGACGGCCTTTTGATCGACGTAGTGCCCGGGTGGCGCTGATCGCCCCGTCCGGTTCGGGCAAAACGACGATCCTATGGACCTTGATGACGCGTACCGATCAATAGCCGTCACACCTAATTGATGGTGAGCAGCTCTACGACATGGGGCGTGACGACCAACTTGTTGCCGCAAATGAGCACTACCGGTCTCGTTCCAATCGCTCAACCTCTTTCCGCTTGTGTGCGTCGTCGACAACGTCACGTTGGCAGCCGATTCTCAGCGGTGGCGCGCATATTGGAATTGCGGCCGACAGACTGCGCAATTGCGGACTACCAAGATGCAATCTCGTCCCCGTACCCAAAAGTCTGGTCCAGCCCGTCAACGAGGTTTATCTCTGGAATGTTCTGCTATTGTTTCTTGAAGACGACGTCCCGCGCCAGCCAGCACCCAATGCTCAACGCTTGGGCTCCCTCCAGGGATGAGACCCGGATTGTCCAATCGCCGGGCGGCGGCGCATCGAGCGAGCGATGGCAGGCGAGCCGCCAGACTCCCCGGCCAGCGGGAGCCATTGGAAACAAAGGCCCGCGCCCCAACATTCCGCAGAAGCCGCCGAACCAGTTCCCGCCGGCATTAACGATCTCCAGCTGGCTCTCAAGCTCGTCCGACCTATAAATTGCGTCGATTGCCTCGTCACAGCCACCGCCCTTGCCATAGCATTGGGCCAGCGGCCTAGCGAGCGTGTGGATCGCATCACGTGGCCGCTCAATGCGCAGCGCGCCTGCCTCTCGGGACAGGGTCATATCGAGTCCTCGCGCCAGGCCGTCCGAGCCAACGGAGAGGATCTCGGCGCCGCCGTCATAGCTAGCTGAAATGGTGCCGTCCGGGTTGGCGGCGACATCGAGGAGCAGGCCGATCTCCTCGTCAAGCCATTGGCCAAGATAGCGCTTGGCCAGGGCCGGATCGGACGGCTCTGGCGCAAAGCTCTCGCCCAGAGCGGCAGCGAGCAAGTGCATCGCGGCATCCTGGCTGTCGCTCTCGTGGTTAAAGGCAATCGCCACCGACAGGCGCTCCTGGGGCAGCCAGAAGCGTTGCAGGCGCCAGCCGCGGATGGCGCCGCCATGGCCGGTCATGAAGCGCCCCCACCGCGTCTTTCGCGCCAACCCGAGGCCATAGTAGGCCGGGCTGCCATCCCGAAAACTCACGGGGCGTGACAGTCGCTGATAGATTCCACCTACATTGTCCCGCGTCCGGTCGATGAAGCGCTCCCAGGCTATCAAGTCGTCGATCGAGGCGCAGATCCCGGCATCGCCCTTCCAGTGGATCCGGTTGATGCCCGGGCGCCAGCCGGTGGCGAGTGTGCCTTCATAGCCGACAGCATCGCCGGGTAGTTGACCGGTCTCGGGCATGAAGACGGCAGTCTCCAGGCCGGCCGGGCGGACGACACGCTCGGTAACGAGATCGCCGAAATCTTTGCTGGTGCGCTCCTCGAGCGCCACGGCCAACATGCGGAAATTGCCATTGGAGTAGGAATAGCGGGTGCCCGGCGCGAAATGCAGGCTGCGGGTCTGACCGATGAGCCGCGCCGAATCCTCGGGCCGGAAGTCGCCTTCCGGCATGGCGCCCGACAACATCGCAAGGGCCCAGTAGTCGCGCAAGCCCGACTGGTTGTTGGCGAGATCCAGTGTGGTTGGCCTGGCGCCCTTCAAGCGCGGCAGTTGGGCGCCGATCGCAGCGTCGAGCGCCGACGGATCGGGCACGACTTCGAGAAGCGTAGCGCAGGTGAACTGTTTTGAGATCGAGCAGATCGGCGCGATAGTTTTTGCGGTATACGGTGAGCGCGTCTCAAGATTGGCGAAGCCCCAAGCGTGGCGGACGATCGGCTCGCCATCCTTGACAAGGGCGACGGCGCCGCCCGGCCCCGGATAGCGCCGCGGCAGGCCCTCGACGGCACGATCGAGAGCATTGGCGTCAACTGCTCGCATTGGGGTTTTTCGCACGGGCTAGCAGTCGTAAGCCTGCTGGCAGGCTTGCATCGCGGCTCCGTCACGATCGTCTCCACACGCCGGCCATACCGAGCTGGCGCTCATTAATACCAGCTTGGAAACAAGATCAGGACGCTCGATAGCGACCCGCGCCGAGACGAATGCCCCCTCTGACTGGCCGACTAGCGTGCTCTGCTTCATACTCACCGCCTCAAGGAAGCCAATACATGATCCACACGACAGAGCCGGTTGATATATTTGCGATCAGCAGTGTCGTCCGTCCCGCCGAAGTGCAGCTGACCAACCGCGCTCAACCTAAATTAATCTCGATAGCCCGTTCAGCTGCCGAACAGAGGCAGCCTTTCCCTCTGCGCGCTAGCCGGCACAATGTAGACATACAATCGGTTTGAACCGTTCTCACAAGATGACGTTGCCTCGCCACCGACGGATGTGTGGTATTCAGTATCATTGGTTCCTCAGCAAAGCGAACGAGTCACGTCGGCTTGGAAACAGTGGAGGCGAATCCCTGGTGCCCGGGTGGCAATGTAACAGTGCGAAGGGGCCTCTTTGCGCTAAGTTCAAATCTGTTGACGCAGGAATTCGACGTTTTCTCGCAGCCTACGCACAGAAGGCACGGTACCCCGAGGAAAGGCGTAATCGGGGTAGCGTGTTGCGTTGAATGCACCGGCCGGATGAGAAGGTTGTACCAAAATCAGTGTGACATGCAGTTTTGGTCACAGGGCTGCCGAATGCCAAATTCGTAGATGCGACGGTGCTCTTAAACTCGCAGCGAGCGGTCAAGAGTCCGCTGGTACTCGTATATATGCGCAGGGCGGGGCAGATCGTGACCCTTGGGCGCATCTTGGAAAGGATGGAACCCGGAATGCGCCCAAGCGTGACGTTGTTGCACAAATCTATGTTGCAGCCATTCGGGGATCCCCAGAGTTCGGAGGCGATTACCTGTCCAACGTTCTGGTGCTTTCGTCAGGCGCCGATTTAGCGGCGTGCCACCTCACCTGGGACGATTAATCTTTCCGGAACAACGATCGCCCGGTGTGTACAAGCGCGACCATGTCCCGACGTCCCAGACATACTGCCTGGGCAAGGTGCCTCAGCATTTCTTGGATGCGGAGCGGGCCACTCTTGAGGGTTATGGAAGCGGACCTCAACGTTGCCAAGCCAAGCGAAACTTGTGAAGACGGGACCGTAGCATTCTTCAATGTCCTCGAAACACCGCCGGCCTTCACCGCCTGCACGATTTCCGCCGGGCCGGCGACTTTCATGATCTTGGCGTCGAGGACGCCGAGGCTGCATGAGCTCGATTTCGTTGCAGCCTGCGGCCGCCGCGGGTTCGGGCGCTTACTTCACCATACAGGAGTTCACTGACAAAGACCACAGCGTCAAGCTGGGTCCCGGTCCGCAGCAGATATTATTCGGGCCTCGCCTTCCTGCCCAACCAGCAGGCGGAGGTTGATGCCTTCAACGCTGTACTGAAAAACTATATCGGTTCAGACGAGATGATGCCTGCTCCAGTACGTGCACGGACTTTTTTGAAGTCCAGCCGTGGCCGCGAAGCAAGGCGCTCAAGGCGCGGCTGACCCGCACCAACTGCTCGGCTGTGCGCTGACCGAGGAGCGCAAGGACATCACACTGAACGAGATGGTCGAGCGGCTCGTCGCCAGCGACCACCTCGCTGATCCGCCTTTTAATAAGTTCACTCACATCGAGCATCAGCGTACGCATACTGCATCGCAGTTCTGCTGTCTGGGCGATGGCACTCCTTGCGTGGTGCCAGACCGTTCTTAAAGCGTAAATCCCCGGCAATCCAAGGGATCGACGTTCTGCGCAAAGACTCGCTGCAAGGCCACAAGAAGCCGGGCGCCCACTAGGATTGTGTCGATGCTTGCATGCAGCATCCCGGCATGGCCGCCGCGGCCTTCGATTTTGATCTCGATGCTGTCCGTTGCCGCCAGAAGAGGGCCTCGACAAATACCAAAGGCACCACGGCAAGGCTGGAAGGGTGTGCAAGCCATAGACCTGTTCAATACCGAAGCATCAGGCCGTCCTTGACCGCACCCATACCAATCTCTTCCGCAGGTTGGAAGATCAAGGCTACAGTGCCGGCAAAGTTCCGAGTTTCTGTAGGGTAGCGCGCCGCCCCAACAGCATCGCGGTATGGCCGTCGTGGCCACAAGGGCAGACGGTCGGCCTCGTACTCCGCGCAGGTGCCCAGCCAAACAGACCGGGCACTCCTGCAAAGGCCGCATGGGATCTTCACTCGGTAAGCCAGCAAGCGGACATGTGCTGTGGTCCCACTTCTACGGCGGGCGGCTCTTCCTGCCGGCAGCGATCCACGGCTAGCGGGCAACGAGGATGGAAGCGGCAACCTGTCGGTACGCGGGCGGCACTTGGGACCTCGCCTTGCAAGGCGGGAAGTTCGGCGCGATTTGCGTTGGTATCGATCTGCGGTGTCGCGTTGCGCAGCGCAACAGTGTAGGGATGCTTCGGGTTGAAGGTGATCTCGTCGGCACTGCCGATCTCAACCAATCGGCCGAGATACAATACCGCAATCCGATCGGCGATCATCCAAGCGACAGGTAGGTCGTGAGTAATGAAGAGGAGCGCCGTGTTGTGCTGCTGGCGGAGCTCGACCAGTACCTGAAGAATTTGGGCGCGGATCGAGACATCGAGCATAGAAACCGGCTCGTCGGCAACGATCAGATCTGGCTTCACGGCAAGGGCCCCAGCGATCACCACACGCTGCCGCTGGCCGCCGGAGAGCTCGTGGGGAAAGCGAAGGGCATATTCATCGGGTGGATTGAGCCCAGCGGCAGAGAGTGCTTCGCTGACCCGTTTGCTGAGCTGATAATTGTCTCTGACCAGCCGCAGCGACCGCAAGGGCTCGGCCACGATATCGAAAACGGTGTGCCGCGGATTGAGCGCCTGATAGGCATCCTGGAAGATCATTTGCACGCGGTGCCGATAGGGCCGTAAATCCGAAGAGCCGCGCACCGAGGTCATATCCTCGCCGTCAAAGAACAATTTGCCGCCGGTCGGCTGGACGAGCTTGGTGATGACCCGCCCCACCGTCGTCTTGCCACTCCCCGATTCCCCGACCAGGGCGACGGTCTCACCGCGCCCGATGGTGAGGTCGAGCCCGTCCACTGCGCGCACGGCACCTTGCGGGCGCCCCAGGGCACGGTCAAAGAGCCCCCCATGGATCGCAAAATGAACCTGCAGGTTCTCCAGGCGCAGGATGTTGTTAGACATGGGCTGCGACCTTCTGTTCTTCCGTCAAGGACCGGTGGAGGTGGCAGGCCACCTGCCCCCGCCCGACTGGATCGAGCCGGGGATCCTCGGTTGCGCAAACGTCCATGGCAAAAGAGCAGCGTGGGCGGAAGGCGCAGCCCGACGGCCGGTTGAGCAGGGTCGGCGGGTCGCCTGGGATCGGCCGGAGTATTTTCTTGCCCTTGGCGGGATTCGGGATCGATTCGATGAGCAGCTTGGTATAGGGGTGCTTAGGCTCGGTGAAGATATCGGCGACCGTGCCGTCCTCGACGATGCGGCCGGCATACATGATCATCGCGCGATCGCAGGATTCGGCTACGACCGAGAGATCGTGGGTGATCAAAATGAGGGCAAGGTTGAGCTCCGACCGGAGCTTGCTCAAGAGCTTGAGGATCTGAGCCTGGGTGATCACATCCAAGGCTGTCGTCGGCTCGTCGCCAATGATGATGGAGGGCCGACAGGCGAGCGCCATGGCGATCATCACCCGTTGGCGCATGCCGCCCGAAAGCTCGTGGGGAAAGGCGGAGCCGCGATCGGCCGGGATGCCGACCAGTTCGAGGAGCTCCATTGCCCGTGCCCTGGCCTCGTCCCGGGGCATGCCCAGCTTCAGCATACAAGGTTCCGCGATCTGTTTAAGGACGCGGTGAACGGGATTGAGTGCATTCATCGCGCCTTGGAACACGACCGAGGTCTCGCTCCAGCGATGTGGCCGCATCGCCGCATCGTCATCGATCGGCAGCCGCTTGCCGCGATAGCGCACCTCGCCGCTGCTCACCCTCGCATTGGGCGGCAGGAGCCCCGCAATCGACATGGCGGTCGTGGTCTTCCCACTGCCCGATTCCCCGACTAGAGCCACCGCCTCCCCAGCGCGCAACGTGAAGCTTACGTCCTCGATCGCACGCAATGGCATGCCCTTCAGGCCGTAATCGACAGAAAGCGCGTTCACTTCCATGAGGGCAGCCCTAGCCTGGTTGGGATTTATCATGGGATCACCCTCCGGCGCGGGTTAGCGGTGTCGTCGAGGGCATTGCCAATCAGGACAAAGCTAAGTGAAACGATGAGGACGCAGGCGCCCGGCGCTCCCAGGTACCACCAGCCCCCTGCACTGGCAGCGCCAGCATGCTGGGCGAGGAACAACATCGTCCCCCAGGAAGGCTGCAACGGGTCGCCAAGGCCAAGAAACGAGAGCGCCGTCTCGACATAAATCGCATTGGCGACGACCAGTGCGCCATTGGCGGCGATCTGCGGCACGAGATTGGGCAGAATGTGCCGCCCCATGATGAAGAGGTCATTGCTACCCACGACCCGGGCGCGATCGACGAAGGTCCGCTCCCGGAGCGACAGGGTCTGGCTACGCACAATACGGGCAACATAGCCCCAACTGGTCAAGCCGATGACCAGAACGATTACGAAAAGAGAAGGACGGAAACCAAGAATATCTCCGCCACGCCCGATTACTTCCAAAACCACGGGCGTAATAACAAGAGCCAGAACGAAGGACGGAAGGACGAAAAAGAAATCCGTCAAGCGCATCAGCCAGACATCGACCCGGCCGCGATAAAAGCCCGCCATCATGCCGACCGTGGTGCCGACGATGAGGCTGATCACCGTCGCGATCAGCGCGATCGTCAGCGAGATCCGTGCACCATGGATAACCAGATTGAGCACATCGCGCCCGACCTCGTCCGTCCCCAGGAGATGCTCACTCGAGGGTGGCGTGAGAAAATCTCCGGTTGCCGTAATCGCCGTGTGCAGCGGCCCCACGAGCGGACCGGGCACTGCGGCTAGGACCAGAAAGATTGTCAGGGCAAGTACACCAAGCCGTGCACCTTTGTGGTCGAGAAATTGGCGGAGGAAGGCTTTGGTCGCGCGCAGGCGGCTACGCCTACGCAGTTCAATCGGTAACTCGGTCATTGCCGGACTCGTGGATCAAGAAGGCCGTAGGCAATGTCGGCGACGAGGTTGGCGACGATGATTGAGACACCAAGCAGGAGGAATATCCCCTGCAGGGTCGGGTAATCTCGTGCATTCAGCGCCTCGACCGTGAGGCCGCCAATCCCCGGCCAGGCGAAGACCGATTCAACGGTAATCGCGCCTGCGACCACATAGCCGAGATTGAGCGTCACTAGGGTCGCGACCGGCAGCATGGCATTGCGAAAGGCATGGCGCATCAGCATCTGACCACTGGTCAGCCCCTTGGCACGGGCGGTGATCATGTAATCCTCGGTCACGACATCGCTCATGGCGGCTCGTGCAACCACCACGTATTGCCCGATCAGGCCCAAAGCCAAGGTGGAGGCTGGGAGCAGGAGGTGCCGTACATGATCGGCCAACCAGTCCACAAGGCCGAGATCCGAAGCTCCCGGGGAATGGGCGCCGTAACCTGGAAGCCATCCCAAGCCCGTGCTGAAGATCACCACCAAGAGCATGCCAAGCCAAAAGGACGGCGTCGAATAGAGCGTTAGGGAGAGACCCGTTGCGATGTTATCAATAGCGCCGCCCCGGCGCCAGCCGGCGTAAATCCCCAGCATGACCCCGGAGACGATTGCAACCAGCTGGGCAAGGCCGACGAGGGCAATTGTGGCAGGCAGGCGCTGCAAGAGGAGGTCGCCAACACGCTGGCCTCTGTACTTGAAGCTATAGCCGAGATCGCCCTGGAGGGTTGCCGACATATAGTCGGCAACCTGGTCCGGAAACAGCGGCCGGTCAAGGCCCCAGCGCTGGCGCAGGCCCTCAATTTGCTGCTCTGTCACGCCGCCTCTGGCGCCCGACAGAAGAAGCTCTGCGGGATCGCCCGGAATAATCCTGAACAGAACAAAGTTCAGGGTCATCACCATCAGCAGCGTCACAACCGCCCTGAGGAGAATGTTACCAATGCGCCGACTCATGAGACTGTTCTTCCCCTAGCCGGAGGCTCTAGGCCGGCCTCAGACGATCGAACGGGGAGTAGGCCCACATCGACATCATGTCGTCTGTCCCCCAGCCCTCGAAACAATCCTTGCGACGGGCCTCGAGCAAACGGGGGTAGCATAGCACGATGTAAGGCGACTCGGTGTAAATGAGCCGCATTGCCTGATCGATCAGTTCCTGGCGCTTCTTGAGATCGACGGTGACGTCGAGCTCTGAGACAAGCCTGTCGAATTTGTCATTAGTCCAGTACGACGTGTTGGGGCTGCCAATGTGCTTGCTATCACCTATCCAGAGTTGATGCTCTGGCGTTCCCCAGGTCGCTGCAACGAGCAGGTCCCAGCCGCCGCCGCCTTTTATCGGCGCTGCCGTGCGGGCGCTGAGCGAGCCTGAGTCTAGCTGGGTCACCGACACGGGTATACCAATCTGTCCCAACCAGCCCACAATCAGCTGCACGGGTGCAATCGGTATCTCGAGAAGGCCCGAAAATGTTCCTGTAACGAGCTCTAGTTGGAAGCTCTTTCCATCCTTGTCCTCGCGGATACCGTCATCGTTGATATCCTTATATCCGGCGGCATCAAGCCGGCGGCCTGCCTCGGCGAGATCAAAATGGCGCCTGATGTCATCGAGGTCCGAGTAGTAGGCGGTCACCGCCGGGCCTATTACCCCCACGCCCGGGTCGGCGTGCCCCTGCATTGCTCTATCAACAATGGTCTTTTGGTCGATCGCATAGCCGATCGCGTCGCGGAATGCTGGATCCTGCAAGGCTTTGGTGCTGCCTGCCCCTTTTCCAGTGGCTGTATTGAAGGCCAAATAATTCCGCTGCTCGACGGGCGATCGACCGACAACAATGTCGGGATCCTTCGAAAGATCAGCCCATTGAGCAGCGGTTACGCCGGCACCGTAATCGAGGTTACCGCTCTTGAGACCCTGGGCGATGGGATCAGCCGAATTGAAGAAGTTGAAGATCATGCCGGCCGTGGCCGGCTTTCCGGTACGGAAATGCTCATTCGGCGTGAAGCGGGCAAACTGACCCTGCTGGAACTCGGAAACGATCATGGGTCCAGTGCCTACGAGCGGCGGATCATTGCGGAAGGCGCCGCGCGCCTCGGCGTAGCTGATGTCCTTCCAAATATGTTGAGGCACAATCATCACGGCATTATCGATTGGCCATCGAGTGGGGACCTTAGTCACTATTTGCAACTTTTCGTCATCGAGGGCCGTAACAGAGGCGACACTCTCGAGCCCATCAGTGCTGTTATTGCCGCCGTTCAACTCGTCGGGCTTACCCATGGAGTCGCGCAGATAGTTGTAGGTAAACGCAGCGTCCTGAGCTGTTGCAGGCTGGCCGTCCGACCACTTCATGCCCGGCCATATCTTGAAAGTCCACGTTAGGTTGTCGTCGGCAACGGACCACTGCTCGGCAAACCCTTTCCGGTCGGGGTAGCGCTGAGCATCCACGCAGACTAAAAAGTCATAGGTGAACGCTAGCGGCCACCAGTTGCTCCAAGAGGCGAACGGATTCAAAGTATCGGGGGCGACGATTGCGCCGATGCGCACGATGTGATCGCTGCATGATGACGCAGCGAACGCCTTTGATAACATGCTCCAAGGAGCTGCCGATCCCAGCAGCATTGCTTTCAATGCCGTACGGCGAGTGAGTGACCACTTGTCCATCTTCTAATTCCTCCCTAGCGCACGCAATATTTCCTCCATGCGTTCACATGGATGATCATGCGATGTTTCCCCTCGTGTGCACAATCGAGCCTTATTCACTTGAGCGAGCATTTGGCCAATCCCTGATGCAGGATCATTCAATGCTCGCTTCAAAAAAGCCTAGCAGCAAGAACGGATCTATTTTCGCGAATCGGCTCCTCGGAACGCAGAATATCAGCGTTTTTTTCTTGTTGGCGCATAAGAGCGCACTTCACGACGCTCGTGGCAACGTCACGGCCCCAACTCGCGTCAGTCGCACGCGAGACCTGAACTGAGTGCCAGTGGACCGCTGAATCGGGACTCAAGATCGTGGTCGAGTAGCTCAGCCATTCGGCTTTCGCCCTCACAGATCCGGGCGGGCAGATTTCCCGCACCCGGCTCTTCCCGAGGGTAACCCGCGCCATATCCGTGCTTGCGCCCAAGTTCGAGTGATGCGCGGAGTTGGCAGGGGAAGCGCGCGCCGTCAGGGTTTCGAACTTCGACCAGCCCGTGCGCCGGCTTTCTGGCTGCGCCGTTTCAGACACCGTAGCCATATTCGGCGCATTGCCGATGGAATCCGTTGAGCACTGGGTAGTTGTGCGGCCTGCCGTAGTAGCAGTAGTG
>NZ_RZSR01000059.1:0-11958 GCF_004023265.1 Mesorhizobium sp. M1A.F.Ca.IN.020.06.1.1 | reverse complement strand
TTCCTACGACGTCAAGATCACGCCGGAGAACGTCTCGGTGGCGCCGCGCGCCACGCCGGACGACCAGACGCCGGCCTTCGCCGAGGAAATCATCCCTTTCACCGAGGACACCGATATCACCGACGCCTTCGCTGATTCGGGCTACACCGGCGATGACGCCACCGGCATGTCGGAAGCGATCGGCAAGCTCTTGAACGCGACGGCGCTCAAGGCCGGCACGGTGCTGCGCGTCGGCCTGGAGGTGCGCGGCGACGTCGCCAAGGTAGTCCGCACCAGCGTTTACGACCGCACCACGCATATCGTGACCATCGCGCTCGACGATCGCGGACAGTTCGTGCCGGCGCAGGAGCCGGAGCCCAATCCCGAATTGCTGACGGCGTTCGATGATTCGCAGCCGGTGGTGGTGCGCGGCAACCTGCCCAACGTCTATGACGGCATCTATCGAGCCGCCTTTTCCTATGGCATGTCGAAATCGATGACCCAGAAGCTGATCAAGCTTCTTGCCTCGGACGTCGACTTCCAGTCGCGGCTTTCGCCGTCGGACCGTCTCGAGGTCCTGTTTTCGCAGCCCGACGGCGACGACCAGACCTCCGACAGTTCTGAGCTTCTCTACGTCTCAGCCACCTTCGGCGGCCAGACGCGCAATTTCTACCGCTTCCAGATGCAGGACGGCGGCACCGACTATTTCGACGAGAACGGGTCGAGCGCCGAGCAATTCCTGCTGCGCAATCCGCTGCCCGCCGGCAAGTTCCGCTCCGGTTTCGGCGCGCGCCGGCACCCGATTCTGGGATATGTGCGCATGCACACCGGCGTCGATTGGGCCGCGCCCATCGGCACGCCTATCATCGCCGCCGGCAACGGTGTTGTCGAAAAGGTCGGCTGGGCCGGCGGCTACGGCAAGCAGATCATCATCCGCCACGCCAATGGCTACGAGACCTCCTACAATCACCAGAGCGCTTTCGCCAAAGGGATCGAGCCGGGCGTGCGCGTGCGTCAGGGCCAGGTCATCGGCTATCTCGGCCAGACCGGCCTCGCCACCGGCCCGCACCTCCACTACGAGCTGATCGTCAACGGCACCAAGGTCGACCCGATGCGCGTCCGCCTGCCGGTCGGCAAGGTGCTGAAGGGCGACGATCTCGTTGCCTTCAAGCGCGAGCGCGAGCGTATCGACGACCTGCTCAAGCAGGAAGACGGAAATTCGCTGAAGGTCGCCAGCGCCAAGACCGATTCGCAGCTTCCCAACTAATCCGGCGAATCGCCCGTCTGCCGTGGCCAGGGCAGCGCCTGTCCGGGCACGGTGAGCCAGGCGAGGATCGACGATAGCAGGCAAAGCAGCGTCGTGACGGCGGCGACCGCGGCAAAGGCCGAATCGCTTGCCGCAATCCTCAACGCGTCGAGATTGGCCGCGAGCCCGGACGCCGGCGGTTCGCCGAAACCGGGCATGCCGGCAGGGCTGCCGGTCGATCGCGCATAGACGAAAGCCGCGAGCGAGCCCATCGCCGCCACCGCGATCAGGCCGCCGATGCGCGAGACGGCATTGTTGATGCCGGATGCCGCGCCCGTGTCCTTGTCCTCGACGGAGGTCATGATCGCCGTCGACAGCGGCGACACGACGAGCGCCATGCCGAGCCCCATCACCGCCATCAGCGGAAAGGTCCCGGTCCAGAAATTGTGGATCCCGGCATGGGCGAGCAGGGCCATGCCGGCAAAGGCGATGGCGACGACCAAGCTGCCGGCGGCGATCGGCAGGCGCGGGCCGATCTTGTCGGACCACTGGCCGACCGGCCCCGACAGCAGCGCGATCAATGCCGACAGCGGCAGGAAGATGAAGCCGACCTCGGCCGAACTCAGGCCCCAGCCCGCGATCAGAACCATGGGCAGGTAGAACAGGTTCGCCGACAGCGCGAAATAGAGGAAGAAGGTCGCGAGATTGGCGCCGGCGAAGGCCCCGATGCGAAACAGGCCGAGATCGATCATCGGCTCGCGCTGCCAGCGCTCATAGAGAATGAAAATGAAAAGCAGGACGACGCCGGCGACGATCGCCGGCCCGGCCATTATCCCGCCGCCCTCGGCGTTCATCGCCGTCAGCCCATAGGCCAGCGCCCCGAAGGCGAGCGTGGCGAGCGCGGCGCCCCCGAGGTCGAGGCTGCGCTTTTCGATCGGCTGGTCCGCCGGTATCTTGGCGAGCAGCAGATAGATCGAAACCAGTCCGAGCGGCAGGTTGACGGCAAAGATCGTGCGCCAGACGCCGTTGCCGAAAGTCGACAGCACGAAGCCGCCGAGCACCGGCCCGAGCGCCGTGGTCAGCGCCGAGGCCGCGGCCCAGATGCCGATCGCCCGGCCACGCTCCTTTTTGGGGTAGGCCTTGGCGATGATGGCGAGGCTGCCCGGCACCATGACGGCGGCGCCGACGCCTTGAATGGCGCGGAACACGATCAGCATTGCCGGATTGGGCGCCAGCGCGCAGGCGAGCGACGCCGCGATGAAGACCGCTATGCCGGTCACGAATGCGCGCCTGAGGCCGAATCGGTCGCCGGCGGCGCCACCGGCCAGAATCAGCGCCGAAAGCGTCAGCGCATAGGCGTTGGAGATCCATTGCGCTTGCGCCAGGCTGGCGCCGAGATCGACGCGCAAGGCCGGCATGGCGATCGCCAGGATCGAACCGTCGATGAAGCCGAGCGCCGAGGCCAGAATTGCCGCGACCAGCACGAACTTGCGCTGCGTCTGCGGGCAAAAGGTGCCGTTCGCGCGCGTCGCGGTCGAAAGCGAATCGGCTGTGGCTTCACTCGAGGAAGGCATGAAAACCTGCTTAGCTCTCCGGCGTATCGGTAACAACGAGCCAGAAGATTGCAGTTCTGAAACCAGTTTGGTCTGACAGCATGGCCAGGAAGGTAGCCATCGTAAATGCAAACGAGCCGTCGCGTGCTAGGTTCCGGCCGGTCATTCCAGAAGGGGAAGAGCCAGCCTATGCTTCATCACCCGCTGCTCAGCGCGGGTTCATCCTGGCGATGCAGCGGATCTATGCAACCGCCCTGCGCGGCTCATTGCTGCGCAAAATCATCGACTGAAGACCCGCCGACGAACTCGACGGTCACGCCCGGCGACACCAGCTTGGCGAGCTCTCGCGCATCCCAGTTGGTCAGGCGCACGCAACCGTGGCTTTCGGTCTTGCCGATCTTGGAAGGATCGGGCGTGCCGTGGATGCCGTAGGTCGGCTTGTCCAGCGCGATCCAGACCGAGCCGACCGGACCGTTCGGCCCCGGCGGGATGGTCAGGATCTTGTCGTTCTGGCCCTGCTTGAAATTGATGCTGGGATTATAGGTGTAATTGGGATCGAGCGCGATGCGCGACACGGTGTGGATGCCGGTGGGCGACGGTGTGTCGGCCGAACCGATGGTGGCCGGATAGGCCGCGACCAGCTTGCCGGCCGCGTCATAAGCGAAAACTTCCTTCTTGTCCTTGTCGGCGACGATGCGGGCAACCGGCGTCGACACAAGCTGGCCGAAATTGGCGACCTTGACGATGGTCCCGGGACGGTTGAAGTCAAGGCCTTTGTTGATCGACTTCAGATAGCCTTCGTCCATGTGGAAGCGCTCGGCGAGCGCCTCGGTGACCGAGGTGTAACCCATGCGGTCGAGCTTGGCCTTCTGGCTGTAATCTTCCGGAATCGAGGCGACATAGGGTCCGGCCACGTCCTCGGGCGTGATCGTGTAGGAGGCGAAGGCGTCGCCCCCCGACTGGGCGAGCGCCGCCTTGATGGCGGCCGAGTCGGTCGATTTCAGATTGCTGCCGGTGATCTGGTTGTAGGCGGCCAGGGCCTTGTCGACATTCGAGCCGAAGCGGCCGTCGATGACTCCCGGCGAGGCGCCGGCGCGGTCGAGCAGCACTTGGAGTTCGGCCACGTCCTGGCGCACGCCGAGCGAAAGCGACGGATCGACGGTCGCCTTGCCGCCCGTGTCCGGCGGCAGCGCGGCCTGGGTCTCCGGATTGACTTGCAGCACGTCCCCCTGCCCAGGGTGCGGTTCGATCGATGCTTCGTTCAGCGGCTCGCGCTTGATGGTGTCCGACCTTGGCGCCTCCGGATAGGTTGTGGCATACCCTTCGTCGCTCGGCGCCGGCGGATAGGCCTCGACGGAATTGCCGCTGTTGGAATCGTAGTCGTCGACCGGCGGCGGGATATACCGGCCGTTCTCGTCCAGCTGCCTGCGGCGGAAGCGGGCCATGTCGTCGGGATCGTCGAGATAATAACGGTCGTCGTCCTCGACGGGCGCACGCCCGAGCTCCTGCATCCGCAGCTGACGGCGCAGCGCCCGGCGATCGAGCCGGGTCTGCGGCGGCTGGATGGCGATCACCTTTCCGGTATCGGCATCGACAAGCACCCGGTTGCCCCTGGCATCGTAGTAGATGTCGATATTGCCGTCCTGGGCGAGCAGGAGCGCGCCGTGCTGAGCGGACCGAACCGTCTTCTGCGCGCCTTCCAGACTCGGCGCTGCGAGCGCGCCGGAAGCCGCCAGCCCGGCCGCGAGTGCCGAAAGGGAAAAGATCGTGCGCAGCATGTGGGTCAGGCTCTCCGGTCGGCTCGGTCTTGCTGGGCGAACCCTTCGCCAGCAAACCAGTTACCAAAACTAAGGTTCCAATATGAACCGGGCATGAAGATGGCGGATTTCCGGCGTTTCACCATGGTCCCCAACCGAATGTCAGTGCAGCCCCAATTCGCTGCGCGCCAGTTTCGTCAGCTTCAGCACGACCAGGCGGTGGCTTTCGCGCAGGTAGTCCTTCAGCGCGGCATCATCCACGCTTTGGCTTGTCTGGCGCTGGATCCATTTCATGCCGCGCGACGCGAGATAGGGCGCGGGCCGACAGCCCGGCTGTTCCTTCAGCACGTCAAAGGCCATGTCGGAGCATTTGAAGGTAACGAAGACCTCGCCTTCCCGGTCATGGCCGCCGATCGCGAACACCTTGCCGCCGACCTTCCAGACGTGAGCCCCGCCCCACTGCACGACATGGGTCGTGGCGGGCAGCGTGGCGCAGAAGCCGTTATAGTCCTCGAGCTTCATTGGAATCGGCCTCCGGGAACCGCAATCAAGCCCGGTTCTGCAGCAGGGCGCTGTGGAAAAGCAAGAGCGCGCCGCCCCTGCCGGATGCGACGCGCTCCTCGTATCCTTGTTTGCGCAATTCGGACGGAAAACCGCCAAGCGCTTTTCCTGGAATGGCTCCGGTCACATGCCCCGGCTCGACTCAGGCGGCGGCTTCAGCCGCCACCACCGTCGGCTTCGAACGGAAGTTCAGGCGATCGGAACCGGCGGTGACCTTGACGGTCGAGCCGTCGAGGATTTCGCCGAGCAGGATCTTCTCCGCCAGTGGATCCTGCAGTTCCTTCTGCATCACCCGCTTCAGCGGCCTGGCGCCATAGGCCGGATCGTAGCCCTTGCCGGCCAGCCACTCGGTCGCATCGTGATCGAGCGACAGCGTGATCTTGCGATCGACAAGCAGGTTCTCCAGCCGCTTGAGCTGAATCTCGACGATGCGGTCCATATCCTGGCGGCGCAGCCGGTGGAACAGGATCACCTCGTCGACGCGGTTGAGGAACTCCGGACGGAACGAGGCTCTCACCACGCCCATCACCTCGTCGCGCACGGCATCGACGTCCTGGTCGTCGCGGAGATTGACCAGATATTCGGCGCCGAGATTCGACGTCATGATGATCAGCGTGTTGCGGAAGTCGACCGTGCGGCCCTGACCGTCGGTCAACCGGCCGTCGTCGAGCACCTGGAGCAGCACGTTGAACACGTCCGGATGCGCCTTCTCGATCTCGTCGAACAGCACGACCTGGTAGGGCCGGCGCCGCACCGCTTCGGTGAGCGCGCCGCCCTCCTCATAGCCGACATAGCCGGGAGGCGCGCCGATCAGCCGGGCGACCGAGTGCTTCTCCATGAACTCCGACATGTCGATGCGCACCATGGCGCTCTCGTCGTCAAACAGGAAGGCGGCGAGCGCCTTGGTGAGCTCCGTCTTGCCGACGCCGGTCGGACCCAGGAACATGAACGAGCCGATCGGCCGGTTCGGATCCTGCAGACCCGCACGGGCGCGCCGCACGGCCTTGGAGACCGCCTGCACCGCCTCGCCCTGGCCGACGACGCGCTTGCCGATCTCGTCCTCCATACGCAACAGCTTCTCGCGCTGTCCCTCAAGCATCTTGTCGACCGGAATGCCGGTCCAGCGTGACACGACATGGGCGACGTGGTCAGGCGTGACCACCTCTTCCACCATGCCGGCCTTACCGTCCTGGGCTTCGGCTTCCTTGAGCTTCTTCTCCAGCTCCGGGATCTTGCCGTAGGCAAGCTCGCCGGCGCGCTGGAACTCGCCCTTGCGCTGGGCAATCGCCAGCTCGTTGCGCATCTCGTCGAGCTGCTTCTTCAGGTCGGCGGCAAGGCCGAGCTTGTGCTTTTCGGCCTGCCACTTGGCGGTCAGCTCGGTCGACTGCTCCTCGAGGTCGGCCAGATCCTTCTCCAGCTTGGTCAGCCGGTCCTTAGAGGCGTCATCCTTCTCGACCTTCAGCGCCTCGCGTTCGATCTTGAGCTGCATGATGCGGCGGTCGATCTCATCCAGCGCCTCGGGCTTGGAATCGACCTGCATCCTCAACCGCGATGCGGCTTCGTCCACCAGGTCGATCGCCTTGTCCGGCAGGAAACGGTCAGCGATGTAGCGGTTGGAAAGCGTCGCGGCCGAAACCAGCGCCGAATCGGAGATGCGCACCTTGTGGTGCTGCTCGTATTTCTCCTTCAAGCCGCGCAGGATCGAGACAGTGTCCTCGACCGTCGGCTCGTCGACGAAAACGGGCTGGAAGCGGCGGGCGAGCGCCGCGTCCTTCTCGACATGCTTGCGGTATTCGTCGAGCGTAGTCGCACCGACGCAGTGCAGCTCGCCGCGCGCCAGCGCAGGCTTCAAAAGGTTCGAGGCGTCCATCGCGCCATCGGCCTTGCCGGCACCGACCAGTGTGTGCATCTCGTCGATGAACAGAATGATGCCGCCTGCGGCGGAAGTGACTTCCGACAGCACGGCCTTCAGCCGCTCCTCGAACTCGCCGCGATACTTGGCGCCGGCAATCAGCGCGCCCATGTCGAGCGCCATCAGCCGCTTGTCCTTCAGCGATTCCGGCACGTCGCCATTGACGATGCGCAGCGCCAGGCCTTCGGCGATCGCCGTCTTGCCGACGCCGGGCTCGCCGATCAGCACGGGATTGTTCTTGGTGCGGCGCGACAGCACCTGGATGGTGCGGCGGATCTCGTCGTCGCGGCCGATGACCGGGTCGAGCTTGCCCGCCCGCGCATCCGCGGTCAGGTCGCGGGCGTATTTCTTCAGCGCGTCGTAGCCCTGCTCGGCACTGGCCGAATCGGCGGTGCGGCCCTTGCGGACATCGTTGATAACCTGGTTCAGCGCCTGCGCGGTGACACCGGCCTTGGCCAGGATGTCGGCGGTCTTCGCCGACTTCTCCATGGCGAGCGCCTGCAGCAACCGCTCCACGGTAACGAAGCTGTCGCCGGCCTTCTTGGCCAGTTCCTCTGCGGTCGAAAACACCTTGGCAAGCGGCTGGGCGAGATAGAGCTGGCCGTTGCCGCCTTCGACCTTGGGCATAGCCTCCAACGCCGCCTCGACGCCGAGCTTCACGTCGCGAATGCTGCCGCCGGCGCGCTCGATCAGAGAGGCGGCAAGGCCCTCGTCATCGTCGACGAGCACCTTGAGCATATGTTCGGGAGTGAATTGCTGGTGGTTGCGCGAGAGCGCCATGGTCTGCGCGGACTGGAGGAAACCGCGCACGCGCTCGGAATACTTCTCCGTATTCATGTATGTCTCCTTCCATCACCGGCCCGCTTTGCGGCACCGGATCAGATTGCGGTGACGGGCCCGCTCATTCGAGCCGAGTCCTGTTCAGCCGAGATATGGTGTATTAGCTCAGGTCTCTCAAGACGCCCTGATGCCGGTCAGCGCAGAATATTCCAGGGCCTGGTCGCCCGAAGCGCGCAGCGGTTTTGTGCGAACATTAGGCATTAAAACAAGGGCTTAAGTGCTGCGGCTGCGTGACGCGCGACATTGACGGCTTCATGATCGTCCACCGCTCGCGCCCAGGGTGACGAGAAGCTCGTCCAGTTGCCCGAACGTTTCGCCCATCGCATCCGCCGCACCGGTGCCGGCAGCGTCGAGAGCCTCCTTCGAGGGATAGAGCTCGTGCAGGACCAGCAGCGTCTTGCCACCTTTTTCCTCGAAGGTCACCGTCGTGACGGGTCCACCCTCACCGCCTTCGTCATTGGTCCAGACGAGGCGCGAGTGCGGTGTCACTTCGATGTACCTGCCGAAGAACACGTCAAGGTTTGAGGCATCGTGGCCGAACGCCAAACGGTACCTGCCCCCGATACGGACATCCATCTCGCAGGAACGCAGCACCATTCCCATCGACTTCGGCGCCCACCACTGCTTGAACAGCTCAGGCTTGGTCCACGCCTCGAACACGATGCGCGCCGGAGCGTTGAAGGTTCGCGTGACGACGAGCTCGCGGTCCGACGTCCGTTCCACCGTCGTGCGGTTCTGCATCGGTGTGGCCTCACTCCCTTTGCTTGCGTCCATCGACCTTCTCCTTTCGTTTCAGTTCCTCGACCACCTTCTCCAACCCGTCGAAGCGTGCGTCCCAGAGCTGGCGGTACCTCTCGATCCATGCCGCCTCTTGCTCCATCCCGCGCAGGCCGAGCTTGCAGGTCCGCACACGCCCGACCTTTTCCGTGCTGACGAGCCCCGCTTGCTCCAAGACATCGACGTGCTTCTTCATGCCCGTGAGGGTCATGTGGAACTTCTCGGCCAGTTCCGTGATCGAAGCGTCCGCACGGCCGAGCTGCTCCAGCACGCCGCGTCGGGTCGCATCCGAGAGCGCGGCGAACGAAGCATCGAGGCGGGTCTTGATATACTGAACCATATGGTTCAGTATTAGTGCACAAATTACCGCCATGCAAGGAAACGAAAGCGCGTCGCGCTGAAACGGATTCAGGCGACGTGCTTTAGGCACGCACAACGAAAAACGGCGGAGAAACCTCTCCGCCGTTCGAATTGCCTGGAAATAGACCTGCGGTCAGCTATCTGCGTCGGCGACTGCCGGCTCGCCGGCGCCGCCTGCCGGCTCACCGGCGCCGTTCTCGCTCGGCGCTGCATTTGCCTCTTTCGCGGCAGTCGCGCTGCCGCTGTCCGCGACGTTGCCGCCATCGGCGGCGCTGTCCGCCCGGCCGGCATTGCTTTCATCGGCATTGCCCTGCTCGGCGCTATGGCCCTGCTCGGCATTGCCGCGACCGCGACGTGGACGTCTCTGCCGACGCCCACCGCCATTGTCCGTGCCGGCTTCGTTGCGCTCGGCCTGGGCAGCAAGGCCCGCAGGCGAGAAGCTGTCGAGCAGCGGAGCCTGGTCGGCCACAACGCCGTCTTCGGCGGAGCCCTCCGGCATGGCCTGCGCCTCATTGCGGCGGCTCTGATCGAACTGCTGACCGCCATGTTCGCCGCGCTCTCGCTGACCATTGTCGCCGCGCTGACCGTTCTGACCGTACTGGCCATAGCCGCCATTGCGGCGGTCGCGGTGCCTGTCACGACCATTATTGTCGCGCCGGTTGTTGTCGCGGCCGTTTTCCTGGTTGTAGGCGAGTTCCGCCGGCGTGCCTTCGATCACCGGCTGCGGCCCGGAACCGTTCGCGGCGGCCTGCGACTCGCCGGCATTTGCGTTGCCGACCGTGTCGAACTCGTCGCGATCCTCATCGACGTCGTCATCGAAGTCGTCGCGGTTCTGGTGGGCGTTCTGGATGGGCATCTGCGCCTGCGCGGCCGCGATGATGCGATTGTAGTGCTCGGCGTGCTGAAGATAGTTCTCCGCCATCACCCGGTCGCCGGAGCTTTGCGCGTCACGGGCGAGTGCAGCATATTTTTCGGCGATCTGCTGAGCCGATCCGCGGATCTTCACGTCCGGACCGTTGCTCTCATAGTTGCGCGTCAGGGGATTGGGCCCCTTGCGATTGTTGTTGCCACCGCCGCCATTGTTGTTGCGACCGCGCATGCGCCTGTTCTGCTGTTGTGGCCTCATTCGACTCTCTTCATGTGAATTTTCTAAAACTCGTCGCGAACGGTGGCACTCATGCAGCCGACCGTTTCGTTTTTTCACCGGCGTTCGCCCGCATCGATTGCGTTGGCGCCACGTGCCATCCTGTTCCGGTTACATCACTTGCCGGACGATTCCCGCACGAAGCATGGGCGTCGTTTGCGCAAGGAGGCAGCTATTTCCAAGGAAAACCGAATCGCTAAGAGCACTGCCTGCTTCGTCTCATCCGGTTAAGCCGGAACCTAGCTGCATTCCCTAATATTGCCAAGCGTTTTTTCGCACTGCATCAGGGCTTTCAACGCTCAAACACCAGAACCCTGTCGTTTCCGCCAAGATCGCGTCGCGCCTCCGACAGCCTGTAGCCGGCTGCCGCGAAGATTGCGGTCACCTCGCTTTGCTGCGTATGGCCGATCTCGACCGCTACCTTGCCCTGCGCTTCCAGAAATCCTTCCGCCTCTCCGGCGATGATCCTATAGGGGATCAGCCCGTCCACACCGCCATCGAGGGCCTGGCGTGGATCGAAATCGCGGACCTCGTCCTGCAGATTTCCAATGTCTCGACTGGGTATATAGGGTGGATTCGCGGCAATTAAATGGTATCGGCCCGAAACTTTTTCGAACCAGTTGGAATGCAGGGCCTTGAAGCGCCCGCCGAGCCCCAGATCCGCGGCGTTTCGCGTAGCAGTCGCCAGCGCGCCGGGTGAAATATCGACGCCGGTCGCGGTCGCCGCCGGAATCGCGCTGAGCAGCGCCAGCGCGATTGCGCCGGTTCCGGTGCCGAGATCGAGGATACGGCACTGGCCAAGCCTTTCGGCCGTCGACTTGGCGAAGGGCAGGATCGCGTCGACCAGCGTCTCGGTATCGGGGCGCGGCTCCAGCGTGTCCGGCGACAGCGACAGCCGCAGCCCATAGAACTCGCGATAGCCGAGAATGCGATGCACCGGCTCACCTGCGACGCGACGCCTCAGGGCCGCCTCGATTGCCGCAAGAGCCGCAGAATCCACCGTTCGGCCCGGCTCCGCGATAGCCTGGGTGCGCGTGGTTTCGGAAAAATGCTCGACGATCAGCCTGGAATCGAGCGCCGGATCGGCAATGCCGGCGGGAGCGAGCCGCTCCCTCGCCGCGTGCAGCAGCGGTCGAAGTGCCGAGGGCAAAGGATCAGCCATCAATACCCATGTCGGCGAGCAGCTTCGACTGATGGTCGGCGATCAGCGCGTCGATCACCTCGTCGAGCTCGCCCATCATCACCCGGTCGAGCTTGTAAAGGGTGAGGTTGATGCGGTGGTCGGTGACGCGTCCCTGCGGGAAATTATAGGTGCGGATGCGCTCCGAGCGATCGCCCGAGCCGACCTGCGATTTTCGCGACGACGAGCGCTCCTCGTCCGCGCGGCTGCGTTCCAGGTCATAGAGCCGCGCCCGTAAAATCTGCATGGCCCGCGCCCGGTTCTGGTGCTGCGACTTTTCCGCCTGCACCACCATGATGCCCGTCGGCAGATGCGTGATGCGCACCGCCGAATCGGTGGTGTTGACGTGCTGCCCGCCGGAGCCGGACGCGCGCATCGTGTCGATGCGGATGTCCTCTGCCCGGATATCGATATCGACCTCCTCGGCCTCGGGCAGTACGGCGACCGTCGCCGCCGAGGTATGGATCCGCCCGCCGGCCTCGGTTTCCGGCACGCGCTGGACGCGATGCACGCCGGATTCGAATTTCAGCTGCGCGAACACGCCCTTGCCCGACACCGAGGCGATGATTTCCTTGTAGCCGCCGACTTCGCCTTCGCTCGCCGAAACGACCTCGAAACGCCAGCCGCGCGAGGCGGCGTAGCGCTCATA
>NZ_RZSR01000601.1:0-3732 GCF_004023265.1 Mesorhizobium sp. M1A.F.Ca.IN.020.06.1.1 | reverse complement strand
ATTCTCGTCCGCCGGCGGGATGCACATGAGGCCCTCAATGGCGAGGCCGTGCACCTCGCGGCAGCGTTTGACGAAAGCGACGGCGTCGCCATTGAGGGCCTCATGTGCATCCCGCCGGCGGACGAGAATCCCGGTCCGCATTTCGCGCTTTTGGAAAAGATCGCTGGCGAGGCCGGCGTCGCAATGCTCTCGATGGGCATGTCCGGCGATTACGAGACCGCGATCGCCTTCGGCGCGACCAGCGTCAGGCTGGGCTCGGCGATTTTCGGCAGTCGCTAAGCGCCTCGAGACGCTGGTAGCGATCTTGTTACCGACCCGACAATCGATCGATAACGCTTCCGCCAGCGCTTGAAACGAACCGGGCCGTTCCTACCAAGCCCGCGGATGACGAGTGATGGGCGTTTCCGCCAAACATTCGACGTACAGAGAACCTCTGCGCCGCTCAGTGCAGCACGAACTCCCCGTCCACTTTCCGCCACTCGTTCGGCGCGATCAGCTTCTGGTGCGTGTACGTCACCGAATGCAGCGGGCCGTCGAGCTTGGTCTTCCAGAATTCGATGAAGCGGATCAGCACCGGAAACTCCGGCGCGATGTCGTAATCCTGCCAGATATAGCTTTGCAGCAGATGGGGATGGTCTGGGAAGTGATAAAGGATCTTGGCTGTGGTCAGCCCATAGCCGCTGAGCATCAAGTCCATTTCGAGATGATGGCGCATTGCCGTCCTCAGTTGATTCTCCTTTCCTCCCAACGCGAAACTCTGCGCCTCGTTGCTTAACCGTCTATTGATTTTCGCACATCAGACCCAAGTTTTCCATCGGAAAAACAGATGGTTAGCAGCCCTAAGGCGAGAGTGCTGACAGGCGTTTGCACTTGCCCCTGCGTCATCCCGCCGCGCGAATCCAACGTCTAATGTTGCCGTCACGGCGGAACTGTTAATAATGCCGCGAATTCACGGCTGCTTCGCCGTGATGCCGTCGGCACATCAAGCCGGCGGAACGGTTTCGGAGGAAAGCTAGAAAATGTCCGATGTCCATGTCCACCGCGTCCAGCCGGCGTGGAAGAAAAACGCGCTGATCGACAACGACACCTATCTCAAATGGTATGCCGACAGCGTGAAGAACCCGGACAAGTTTTGGGGCAAGCACGGCAAGCGCATCGACTGGTTCAAGCCCTTCACCAAGGTCAAGAACACTTCCTTCGACGGCAAGGTCTCGATCAAGTGGTTCGAGGACGGCCAGACCAATGTTTCCTACAACTGCATCGACCGGCATCTGAAGAAGCGCGGCAACCAGACCGCCATCATCTGGGAAGGCGACAACCCTTACGATGACAGGAAGATTACCTACAACGAGCTCTATGCGCATGTCTGCCGCTTCGCCAATGTCCTGAAGAAGCACGGCGTCAAGAAGGGCGACCGCGTTACCATCTACATGCCGATGATTCCCGAAACGGCTTACGCGATGCTTGCCTGCACGCGTATCGGCGCCATCCATTCGGTCGTCTTCGGCGGCTTCTCGCCCGATGCGCTGGCCGGCCGCATCGACGACTGCAAGTCGACCATCGTCATCACCGCCGACGAGGGCCTGCGCGGCGGCAAGCCGATTGCGCTGAAGGACAACACCGACAAGGCCATCGACATCGCCGCCAAGGCCGGCACCAAGGTGGAAAAAGTGGTGGTGGTGCGACGCACCGGCGGCAAGACCGGCTGGGTGCCGGGCCGCGACGTCTGGTACCACGATGAGGCCGCGACCGTTAAGGCCGACTGCAAACCCGAGAAGATGAAGGCGGAGGACCCGCTGTTCATCCTCTACACATCGGGCTCGACCGGCAAGCCGAAGGGCGTGCTGCACACCACCGCCGGCTATCTCGTCTATGTTTCGATGACGCACCAGTATGTCTTCGATTACCATGACGGCGACATCTACTGGTGCACCGCCGATGTCGGCTGGGTCACCGGCCACAGCTACATCGTCTATGGCCCTTTGGCCAACGGCGCCACGACGCTGATGTTCGAGGGCGTGCCGAACTACCCGTCGCAGTCGCGCTTCTGGGAAGTCGTGGACAAGCACCAGGTCAACATCTTCTACACCGCGCCGACGGCGCTGCGCGCCCTGATGGGCGCCGGCGATTCCCATGTGAAGAAGACCTCGCGCAAGTCGCTGCGCGTGCTGGGCACGGTCGGCGAGCCGATCAATCCGGAAGCCTGGGAGTGGTATTTCAACGTCGTCGGCAACGCCAAGGTGCCGATCGTCGACACATGGTGGCAGACCGAGACCGGCGGCATCCTGATCACGCCGCTGCCGGGCGCCACCGACCTTAAGGCCGGCTCGGCGACACGGCCCTTCTTCGGCGTCAAGCCGCAGCTGGTCGATGGCGAAGGCAAGGTGCTGGAAGGCGCGGCCGACGGCAATCTCTGCATCACCGATTCCTGGCCCGGCCAGATGCGCACCGTCTATGGCGATCACGACCGTTTCGTGCAGACCTATTTCTCGACTTACAAGGGCAAATACTTCACCGGCGACGGCTGCCGCCGTGACGCCGACGGCTACTACTGGATCACCGGCCGCGTCGACGACGTCATCAACGTTTCAGGCCACCGCATGGGCACGGCGGAAGTTGAATCGGCGCTGGTCAGCCACGACAAGGTCTCGGAAGCCGCCGTCGTCGGCTATCCGCACGATATCAAGGGTCAGGGAATCTACTGCTACGTCACGCTGATGTCCGGCACGACGTCGAGCGAGGATCTGCGCAAGGAGCTTGTCGCCCATGTCCGCAAGGAGATCGGCGCCATCGCAACGCCCGACAAGATCCAGTTCGCGCCGGGCCTGCCCAAGACCCGTTCAGGCAAGATCATGCGGCGCATCCTGCGCAAGATCGCCGAGGACGATTACGGCGCGCTGGGCGACACCTCGACGCTCGCCGATCCCGCCGTGGTCGACGATCTCGTTGCCAACCGGCAGAATAAAAGGGCCTGATGAACGCGCAGGCCGCACTCGGCACCGTCAGCCAGCTATGGCGCTATCCGGCGAGCTCGCTTGCCGGCGAGCGGCTGGACGCCATCTCCGTCGGCACGTCGACTGTCGACGGCGACCGGCTGTTCGGCCTGGTCGATGCGTCGGATGGCGAGATCGCCAGGCCGGACCGCGGACCGAAATGGCACAAGGTGCCGCTGATTCGCACCCGGCTGACCGAAGACCGCCGGCTCGAAGTGGCCGTGCCCGGCGGCGACTGGCTGCCGGCGCCCGACCCGGAAAGCGACTGGGTTCTTTCCGGATTTCTTGGCTTCGACGCCTCGATCCGGCCTTACTTCCGCGAGCACGCGCCGGGCTATGCCGGCCCGCTCACGGCCGAGCGATACAGCAGGACGCCGATCCATCTGCTCACCGCCGCCTCGCTGGCGCGGCTGAAGGCGCTGCATCCGCAAGGCGTGCCAGATTCGCGCCGCTTTCGCCCCAACATCGTCGTCGACATGGAGCCGGTCGAAGGCTCCTTCCCGGAGACGGAATGGCTCGGCCGCAAGCTCGCGATCGGCGATCTGTTGCTCACGATCTCCGAGCCCTGCCGCCGCTGCGGCTTCACCATCATCGCCCAGGACGGCTTCGACAACGACCCCGGCATCCTGCGCAACCTGGTCCGCTACAACGCCCACAATATCGGCGTTTATTGCACCGTCGACCGGCCGGCACGCGTCGAGATCGGCGCGGAAGTGCGGTTCGCCTGACCTGCCTGTCC
>NZ_RZSR01000600.1:0-3750 GCF_004023265.1 Mesorhizobium sp. M1A.F.Ca.IN.020.06.1.1 | reverse complement strand
TCACCAACGGCGTCTTCAGCGCCGGCTCCTTCACCACGGCGCTCGGCAACACGCTCAACGTCACCGGCTACAATGCCGCAACCGGCGTCGTCAGCTACACCTACACGCTCAACGACAACGAGGCGCACGCCGCCGGCCAGGGCACCAACAGCCTGTTCGAGAACATGACCGTCTCGCTCACCGACCAGGACGGCCAGAACGCCACCGGCACGCTCTCCGTCAACATCGTCGACGACGTGCCGACCGCGGTCGCCGACACCGATGCCGTGCCTGCGGGCTCGTTCGCCTCGATCGGCGGCAACGTCATGACCGGCGCGGGCAGCGACGGCAATGCGGCCGGCGCCGACACCAAGGGCGCCGACGGCGCAACCGTGGTCGGCGTCGCGGCCGGCAACACCAATGCCAATCTCGACAGCGCCGCCACCGTCGGCTCGGTCATCCAGGGCACCTACGGCAAGCTGACGCTCAATGCCGACGGCTCCTACACCTATGTCCGCGACGCCGGCACCGCCGGCGGCCATGACGACGTCTTCACCTACACCATCAAGGACGGCGACGGCGACACCTCGCACACCACGCTGACGATCTCGATCGGCAACACGCCGCCGACCATCACCGACCTGACGCCGGCAGCCAATGGCGGCGACGTGACGGTCAACGAGGACGACCTGCTCGCCAGCCGCGGCGCCGGTGAATCGGCCGGCTCCGACACCTCCAAGGAGAGCACCACCCAGGGCGGCACCTTCACCATTGCCTCGCCCGACGGCATCGCCACGCTCAGCATCGACGGCCACGCCTTCATCACCAACGGCGTCTTCAGCGCCGGCTCCTTCACCACGGCGCTCGGCAACACGCTCAACGTCACCGGCTACAATGCCGCAACCGGCGTCGTCAGCTACACCTACACGCTCAACGACAACGAGGCGCACGCCGCCGGCCAGGGCACCAACAGCCTGTTCGAGAACATGACCGTCTCGCTCACCGACCAGGACGGCCAGAACGCCACCGGCACGCTCTCCGTCAACATCGTCGACGACGTGCCGACGCTGAACAGCGTGCAGAGCCAGCAGGCCAGCAACGACCCCGCGCAGACGCCCGCCGTCGGGGCCATCAATTTCGTTCCCGGTGCTGACGGCGCCGGCGCGGCCATGACAATCACGGTCAATACAACCGGGTTGACCTCCAATGGGCACAATCTTGTCACAGAGCAGGTCGGCAACGTGCTGACGGCCTACGCCGACAACAACAACAACGGAAGCCACGACGCCGGCGACACGGCGGTCTTCACGGTCACGGTGAACACCGCGGCCGGCACCTCGGGGCAATACACCTTCGATCTGCTGGCCAAACTTGACGGCATGACAAGCAATGTCTCCATTGCCTCGAGCGGTTCATTCGGCGCCGGCCCCAGCAACTCCATCGTCGTCACGGCCGGCGGTCAGAACATCGTGATGGTGACCGGCTGGGCGCCCACGGATGCCGGCGGCATCTTCACTGGAGCTCATGAGGCTGCCTGGCTGGCAGGCGGCGATCCGTCGCTCGCGCAGACGTCCAATGTCAACGGCTCGACCGCCGGTTGGGGACTTGGCAACAACAACTTCGACGCGGGCGAGTTCATGCGCTTCGATTTCGGTGCGCCGAACGACTACGACGGCGCTGGCGGCTATACGCCCCCGGCCATCACCATGGCGAATGTCAGCTATGCCAAATTTTCGTTCGACGCGGTGAGCGCCAGCAACAAGGTCGAGTTCGTCGCCCACTACACCGACGGAAGCACCGCTTCCTTCATTCCAACGACCGGTGCGACGTCGCTGACCATCAATTCGCCTGCAGGCCTGCAGATCGCCTGGGTCGACGCATACGAGTCTTCGGGCAAGACCAAGCTCAACCTCACGGACGTCGGTGTGACATCGACCACGGTCGACCACACGATTCCGGTGACGCTGCAGCTTACGGACGGTGACGGCGACCAGACTGGAACGGCGAATTTCACTGTTCACGTCAAAGACGGCTTGACGCCTTTCGCCGTCGCCACCCCGGTGGTGCTCGACCTCAACCACGACGGAATCCAGACCACCGATCTCACGCACTCCACCGTTTCGTTCGACTACAACGGCGATGGTGTCGCCTCGAAGACCGCCTGGGTAGATTCGCATGACGGTATCCTGGCGATCGACCTCAATGGCGACGGCAAGGTGAACAACGGTTCGGAAATCGCCTTCACCCAACACGCCCCGGGTGCTGCGACCGACCTTGCCGCGCTCGAGCAGGTCTACGACACGAACCATGACGGCAAGCTGACCGTCGCCGACCACGACTTCGCGCAATTTGGTGTCTGGCAGGATGCCAATGGCAATGCCGTGTCGGACCCCGGTGAGTTCAAGAGCCTTGCCGCTTTGGGCATCGTCGAGATCGGACTGGAAAGCAACAACCAGCATTCGGTTTCGGCCGACGGCTCGGTCCTGACCTATGGCGAAGCAACTTTCACGACCGCCAACGGCGAGACGGGGGCGGTCGCCGATATCGGCTTCGGCAATTTCGATAGCGCCGCTTCCGGAGCTGCGTCGACAATGGCCGGCACTTCGGGCGCCGATACGTTCAAGCTGGACAGCCTGGACATCAAGGATCTGATCACCGACTACCACGGCTCGGAGGGCGACAAGATCGACCTCAGCGCCCTGTTCGACACCGCGCCTGCCGGCAATATCAACAACTACGTCCACTATAACAGCGAAACCAATACGGTGAGCGTGGACGCCAGCGGCTCGGGCAATCCCGCCAACTTCGTCGATGTCGCCGTTCTTCAGAACGCGCCTGCGGCCGGAACAATCAACATCCTTTACGACGACACGAACCATCAACAGCACACGGCCACGATTTAGTGCTTATGCGCGGCCGTGCTGCTATGCTAAGCGTTAGCGAACCGTGAATTCGCAATTTGGAGAGGGGCTTACATGAAACATTCCGCAAGACTGCTGGCTTCGGCCGTGGCGGTGCTGCTCGCCGGATCGACCGGCTTTGCCGCAGATATCATCGGCGAGCCGGCGGTGAATTATTGCCGCACCGTCGGCACCTCGGACCTGGTGCTGACCGACAACATGGTCGAGCTCAAGGACCATGTGGTGAAGCTGATGGACGAATCGGTCGCCGTCGCCAACAGCCCGGAATGGATCAACTCGTCGCGCCCCGCCTTCGTCTGGGCCTCGGAAGCCAAGGTCGCCTGCGGCAAGGCCTATGGCTATCTCAAGACCAACTACAAGGACGAGGACTACCTCAACAAGTGCGAATGCTTCCACGACCGCATGGTCGAGTACATGCACTGAGCTGACGGGCGCGCCGACCAGCTGCGATGATGGCCAAGAGAGCCTGCGCCGAGGCCGACGCTTGCGTGCGACCGGCGTGGGTCGCCACGCATGCCGGCGTGGCGCGGCGTTTCCGACGCGGGTTTTCGCGAGCGTTGGAGCGGTTCATCGTTTCCGGGAAACGCCGAACTGGTCCGGCTATGCGTTTTTGCGCAATCGCGGACGGGAAACCGCTGCGCACTTTTCCTGGAATTGCTGCGGCGCTCGCCTTTGCCGTTGTCGCGGCGATCTCCGGCTGCCAGTCGAAGAACGGCGCATCGGAGGTGCTGGATCCCGCGGCGATCGCCGCTCCGGCAAGCCAGGCCGGAGCCACCACCGCCGCGCCCGCGCAGCTGACCGCCAGTTCCGCAGCGACCGCCGCCCCCAAGGCCAATCTGACGCCCGGCAC
>NZ_RZSR01000599.1:0-3762 GCF_004023265.1 Mesorhizobium sp. M1A.F.Ca.IN.020.06.1.1 | reverse complement strand
GCATCAAGCTAACCAAGGCCGACAGCGGCATGGGCTCGCACAAAGGCCACCACCATTATGTTCCGCTGGCTCTGGTCGCGGAGATCGAAGGAAAGAAGGTCTGGCTCTCGGCGAATTCGGAAGTCGCGGTGACGTTCGAGGAAGAGAAGTCCGACCCGACCTGACCGGCGTCCAGAACTCTAGCGGGACGACCAGACCGGAAAGAGATCGCCGTCGGCCGGCGTCGCCGCGTGGACGCCGCGGCTGATGGCGCGGGCCATCGTAGACCCCGCTGCGGCATAGAGATCGATCGCTGCATCGGCGCTGAGTTCGATGCCGCTCCTGCCGGTCGCGAGCGCAAAGACGAGATCGCCGTCGGCCGGTGTGTGCGTCGGCCAGATGGCGCGGGCAAATCCGTCATGCGCCGAAATCGCCAGCCGTTTGGCGGCCGACTTGGAAAGCACGGCATCGGTGGCAATGACGGCAATCGTCGTGCTGGCGCCCTCTGGCTGTTCCCCTGCGCGCCTGTCGCGGTACTTCAAGAGTATCTTCCTCGCGTCTTCCGGTATCGGGTCGGGATAACCCAAGCCGCCGAATTCATCGCCGATCTCGAAGGGAGCGGCCCAGAAATGGCGGCTGCGTCCGACCGTCACCGAACCGGTCGGGTTGACGGCGGCGAGCGCGCCGATGGTGACGCCGCTGTCGAGCATCGTCGAGGCCGAACCCAGCCCGCCCTTCAGACCGGAAGTCAGCGCGCCGGTACCGGCGCCGACCGTACCGAGCGGGAAATCGGTCGTTGTCGCCTGAGCCGCCTCGTAGCCAAGCTCGCGATAGGGCGGATAGCGGCCCCAATCCTTGTCGCCGCCATTGCGCAGGTCGAAGAGGATCGCGGCCGGCACGATCGGCACGCGAAAACCACCTACCTCGACGCCGATGTTTTTCTCCCGCAGCGCCGCCTGGACGCCGGAAGCGGCATCGAGGCCGAAGGCCGAGCCGCCGGACAGCACGACTGCGTGAATGGTCGCGATCGAGTTTTGCGGCTCGAGCAGGTCGGTCTCACGCGTGCCCGGTGCGCCACCCAGCACCTGGACTCCAGCCACCGCCGGCTCCTCGCAAAGCACTACCGTGACGCCGGACTTCAGCCTGGCGTCAGCAGCATTGCCGACGGTGAGTCCGGCGACGTCGGTGATCAGGTTGCGTGGACAGGTGCGGAACATCAGTTTTCCTCCAGCGGCACGAAATGGGAGCCGTCGAAACGGAAGGCGCGGAATGGGTTTTGGCTGAGATCACCCTTTTCGTCGAAGCGGACGGTACCGATAGCGGTCGCGAAATCATGGTCGGTCAGCGTCTTGGCGAGCGGCTTGCCGGAGCTTTCTGCGTCGACCGCTGCCGCCTTGGCGATCTCCACCGCGGCATAAGCCGGCAGCGTGTAGCCGTCGGTCACGATCTTCCTTTCGCCAAAGGCCTGCACGACCTTGGGGTCCGCGACTTCTGACCACTCCGGCAGCGCGATCATCAGTGTGCCGGCCGCATAGGGCACATCGCCGGGTGGCGTGCGCAGCGTCTCGCCGCCGGCGAAGGTGATGCCGGCATTGAGCGAGGCAGCGTCGCGCCCCATGATGGCGATGTCGTCGCCGTCGCCGCCGGCAAACACTTTCGTAGCCCCCGCTTTCTTCAGGCGGCCGATCAGCCCGATCTGGTTGTCGAGCTGCGGCCGGAACGTGTCGACGAAGACCGGTTTCAGCGCCGCCTGCTCGGCGGCCGCGCGGAAAGTCTCTGCGATCTCTCGGCCATAGATGGTGCCGTCATCGATAACGGCGAACAATTCGTTCTGCCAGAGCCGAGTGAGGATCGTGGCCACCGCATTGCGTTCGTCGTCGCCGCGCGGGCCAAGCCGGTAGACCGGCCAGCCGGTCTTGGCGCGGCGGTCGGTCAGGCTCTCGGTGCGCACGCCGATCGCTATGACCGGAATGTTGGCATCCTTCAGGATCGGCAGCGCCGCCTCGATCGCTTCGGTGCACAGAAAACCGACAACGATGTTGACCTTGGCATCCACGAACTGCCTGGCAGCCGCTGCACCGCCATCGGCAGTGCAGGCGTCGTCAACGGTTTGGACGGCGACGCCTTCGGCCTCCGCCGCCAGCGCGGTCCCCGCCTCGATCTGCTTGCCGAGGATCGCCGACGGCCCCGACAGCGGTGCGGCGACGCCAACCAGCGTCTCGGCATGGACGCTCGCGGCCAGCCAAAGCAGCGCGGCTAAAGTCGTCGTGAGAAGGCGCATTCGGGCGAAGAGGTCCTCCGTGCCGGGAGTATTGTTCCGGCACTATTCCAGCAAAGACCTAAAGGCTGCCTAATCCCGGTGCAACACGCGAATTCAGGATTGCGCTCAAGCACTTCGCTTGTGTCATACAATATGCAGCCATATATAACGAGCTTCCGTTTTGGCAGGTGGATCATCGGGTGCTGAAGATTAATGACATCGGGCCGCAAGCCTATCGCGATGCGATGGCGCATTTTGCCGGCCATGTGCATGTGGTGACCACGGACGGCCCGGCCGGGAGACGAGGCGCAACGGTGATTGCCGCCTGCTCGGTCTCGGATACGCCGCCCGCCGTGCTTGTCTGCCTCAACCGCGAAAATCCCAAGAACGAGGCCTTCATCCGGAACGGCAATTTCGCGCTGAACACGCTCGCCTCGGACCAGGAGGCGCTGTCGGTCGGCTTTTCCGGCATCACCGGCCTGCCGTCCGAGGAGCGCTTCGCGCTCGGCGAATGGGACGTGATCTCGACCGGCGCGCCGACGCTGAAAGGCGCGCTCGCCGTCTTCGATTGTCAGATCATCGATACCAAGGATTTGGCCACCCACCGTGTGCTTTTTGGCAAGGTGACAGGCCTGCGCATCGGCGATAATTTGCGGCCGCTGATCTACCACAACCGCGACTACCACGTTCTGTGAAAACCGCTCTTGCGCTTTGATGGGTTTGAGGCGCGCCCCCGTGGCGTGAAGGCGATGCTGCCGCGTGGCGACGAGTTCCGCGCCGTGCACAATCTCGGACGCGCTGGCCGATCCTTGCGCCCCGCTCGCCCAGCGGCCGGCCGCACCTGTGGACCTGCGGCGCTGGCTGGGAACTGGCGACAGGCGGGCCGCGTAGCCATATGTTTCGCAGCGATATATTCCTCTGGGACGTTCCCCGAGAAAACAGACTTTGTGAGAAGCGACGATGGACGAGAGCATTTATCTCGATGAGCTCCGCGATCCCCTGATCATCGCGGAAGGCTGGATGAAGAACTGTAAGAATGTCGCCATCGCGACCGTGGTCGAAACCTGGGGTTCGGCCCCCCGCCCGATCGGCAGCCATCTGGTCATCGACGCCGAAGGCAATTTCCACGGCTCGGTGTCGGGCGGCTGTGTCGAGGGCGCGGTGGTGGCCGAAGCGATCGACGTCATCGGCTCGGGCAAGCCGAGGATGCTGGAGTTCGGCGTCGCCGACGAAACCGCCTGGCAGGTGGGGCTGTCCTGCGGCGGCCGCATCAAGGTCTATGTCGAGCGGCTGGGTTGACTGCGGATGGATCCGTATGTTCTGAAAACATTGAACGAAGAGCGCCGCGCCAGGCGCGCCGCGGTGCTGGTCACCGACCTCGGTGACGGCCGCGACCGCATCGTGCGTGAAGGCGACCGCGTCGCGGGCGAGCTCGGCGCGGCGATCGCCAGTGCGTTCCGCACCGGCATCTCTCGATCGGTGGAAGCGGAAGGGCGGACTTTCTTTCTCAATGCGCATCTGCC
>NZ_RZSR01000598.1:0-3764 GCF_004023265.1 Mesorhizobium sp. M1A.F.Ca.IN.020.06.1.1 | reverse complement strand
AGTGACAGTTTCGTGTCAGCCCGGTAACGCCTGAACGGGGATGCCTTGGGGGGCCTGCGGCTGCCATTTGCGGACCCAGCCGAAGTTTGCCGCGGGAATCAGTAGCTTGTCCGACTTTTGAATCAAAAATTATCCCGGCGGCCGGATCTCCGGCCGCCGGGAAATAAAATCCGGACGAGAGCGCGTTGCCTGTGCGCCAGAGCGGATCATGGCCTGGCCATCGCCGAAAACAGGTCCGTTGGGGTAGAGTCGACGCTGTTCCTTGCCGGCGGTCGCTGCTCCCGCCCGTAACCGAAGGGCGGAATCGACAGCAGCCATTGTCCTGACCTGGCCTTCATTTTGTATGGTGCGATCACACCATACGTCTGCGTTGGACGCAGATGACGGACCTCGTCGATGACGCCGTGAACGGCCGCGCAGAAAGGCTGTTATCCGGCGCTGCGGCGGACTTCCGCGTCCGACCCGAGCCATCTTTCAAGCTTCTCGAGCAGCGCCTTCGGGCTGATCGGCTTCGGCAGGTAATCATCCATGCCGGCTTCCAGGCAGCGCTCGCGGTCGCCCTTCAGTGCATGCGCGGTGACGCCGACGATCGGCACATGCGTGCCCATCTCGGCTTCGAGCCGGCGGATGGCCGCGGTCGCCTCCAGGCCGCTCATCTCGGGCATCGACACATCCATCAGGATCATGCGCGGGTTCAGCCTGCCGAAGGCGTCCAGCGCCTTGCGGCCGTTGCCGACGATTTCGAACTGGTATCCAGTCTCGCCCAGGATTTGCGTGAACACCATCTGGTTCACCTCGTTGTCCTCGGCGACGAGAATGTCGAGCCCGGCCTCCGCGCCGGCCAGGCGTGGACGGGCACGCGCCGGCGGCGGCTGCAGCAGGACGCGATCCGCCGCGGTCGCCTGCGCCGTGGACGCCTGCGGCGCGCCGGCCCCGGTCTCGACGTCGCCGGTCAAGGCCGGATGGATGGCCGCCGTGCTGTGGCGATGACGCTGGATGGTGGCGACCAGCGTCTCCAGCAAGATCGAGGAACGCGCCGGCTTGATCAGCTGCGCATCGATGCCGAGATCGCGGTAGGCGGCGCTGGCGAGCGACTGGTCGACCGAGGTCAGCATGATGATCGGCGTGTGCGCGAGGCCGGCGGTGTTGCGCACGATGCGCGCCATTTCGGCGCCGGTCATGCCCGGCATCTGGTAGTCGAGCACGACGCAGTCGACAGGCACGCCGTAGGCGGCAGCCGCCGGCCGCGCAGGAATCGAAGGTCCACGAAGCCATCTGCTCGCTGAGGATCGCGCGGTTGACGGCATTGTCGTCGACGATCAGCACGCGCGCGCCGGTCACGTCGACCGGCATGATCCGCTGCCCGCCTCGCTCGGCCCGCGGCAGCGTGACGGTGAACCAGAAGGTCGAGCCCTTGCCCTCGGCGCTGTCGACGCCGATCTCGCCGCCCATCAGCTCGACCAGCCGCGAGGTGATGGCAAGGCCGAGCCCGGTGCCCTCGTGCCGTCTTGTCGAGGAGGTGTCGACCTGGCTGAATTTCTCGAACACCAGCTTCAGCTTGTCTTCGGGAATGCCGATGCCGGTATCGGTGACCGAGATGGCGAGCTTCGTCCCCGACGGAACGCGCTCGCCGGTCACGTCGACCAGCACATGGCCCTGGTCGGTGAACTTCACCGCATTGCCGAGCAGGTTGGTGACGATCTGTCGGATCCGGCCGACGTCGCCGACGAACTGCCCGTCGAGCCCGGGCTGGACGCGAACGATGAGCTCGAGGTCCTTTTCCTTGGCGCGGGTCGACACCAGCGTCGCCACATCCTCGATCGCCTCGGCAAGGTTGAAGGGCGCCGGGTCGAGCACGAGCTGGCCGGCGTCGATCTTGGAGAAGTCGAGGATGTCGTTGATGATGGTGAGCAACGCGTTGCCCGATTTGACGATGATGTCGGTGAACGTCCTCTGCTTTGGGTCGAGGTCCGACTTTGCGAGCAACTCGGCCATGCCGAGCACGCCGTTCATCGGCGTACGGATCTCGTGGCTCATATTGGCGAGGAACTCCGACTTGGCGCGGTCGGCAAGCACGGCACGCCGGCGCGCCTCGCTGAGCTCGGCCTCGCGCTGTTTCAGTTCCGTAATGTCCGTGGTCGACCCGATCAGATAGAGCGAACCGTCGGACGCGATCATCGCGCCCTTGCGCGCGAACTGGTGACGCACGCTGCCGTCCGGCAGCGTCACCTGTTCTTCGATCTCCTGCGTCTCGCCGGTGCGCAGCACCGCCAGGTCGCCGGCGACGAAAGCTTCGCCGTCCGCGCCGAAGATCTCGACGTCGGTCTTGCCGATCGCCTCTTCCTTGCTGAAGCCGGTGAGATCGCACCAGCCCTTGTTGACGTAGAATTGCCTTAGATCCGAACGCTTCGCGTAGATCGACACCGGCACGTTGTCGATCAGGTTGCGGAACACCTCGTTCTCGCTCATGCTTTCCTTGAGCGCCCGCTCGCGCGCCTTGACCTCGGTGATGTCGGTGCTGGAACCGACCAGATGCACCGATCCGTCGGTCGCGATGAGGCGGCTCTTGCGCGTCATCAGCTGCCGCACCGTGCCGTCGCGATGGGTGACAGGCTCCTCGACTTCGCGCCCCTTGCCGGTCGCGATGACCTCGGCATCGTCATGGCTGTAGCTTTCGGCGTCCTCGGCGCCGAAAAGCTGCCGGTCCGTCTTGCCGATGACGTCTTCCTTGGCAATGCCGGTCAGCGCGCACCAGGCCTTGTTGACGAACTCGATTGTAAGATCCTCGGCCTTGATGAACGCCGCCACCGGCAATTCGTCCATGACATGCCGGTAAAGGTCGATCTGCCGCATCGAGTCGCGCAGCGCCTTCTCGCGGGCCTTGATGTCGGAAATGTCGACGCGCACCCCTATGAACGTGCCGTCGTCCGCTCTCATGTCGTAGACCTGGAACCAACGACCGTCGGGATTGAGCCGTTCATAGGACGAATTGGGCAGGTGGTAACGCTTCAGCATGGCGTCGAGCCAGCGTTCTTTGTCGACACCATAGAGATTGTCGATCTCGACGTCGCCGCTCGACCGGAAATAGCCGGCGGAATGACCGAGAGCGAGCGCCTCGCGTAAGGTGCGGCCCGGCTGCCAGGCCGGCTTCAGCGCCGGCAAACTGTCATGCAGCTTGCGGTTGGCGAAGACGAATTCATCGTGGCGGTCATAGATGATGACGCCGGCCGGCAGCGACTCCAGCACCGTGGCGAGATTCTTGCGCGCATCCTCTGCCTCGGTCTCGCGATGCTTCATGTCGGTGATGTCGACATAGGAGATCAGACGCTTGCCGCCGGCAAGCGGTGCCAGCGAGGCGATCAGCACGCGGCCGTCATTGCGCGGCAACTGCCTGGAACCGGCAACGCCTGCCCGGATTTCGGCCTCGCGCTCGGCGATGTGGCGTTGCCAGCCCACCTCGTCGGCACCATAGGGGTCGGCGTCGCGGCTGGCCTCCATCAGCTCGCGGAAGCCGCAGCCGGCAGTGGCGCGAAGCGGATCGATCTTCCAGAAGTCGTAGAAGGCGCGGTTGATGATCTCCGCCCTGAGCTCGGCATCGAGGACAATGACGCCGATCGGCATCGAATCGACCATCAGGCGAAGATTGGCAAGCGCTTCCGAGGTCGCGGCCGCATGCTGATCGGGGGCGCGGGGGACCGCCGCCTCGCCGCGCTCGACCGCGCCTTCGAAAGAACGGGCGGCGCCCATCTCGAAAGTACCGTCCC
>NZ_RZSR01000597.1:0-3765 GCF_004023265.1 Mesorhizobium sp. M1A.F.Ca.IN.020.06.1.1 | reverse complement strand
CCCGTCAAACATCAGCACGGCCGGGTGCAGGCCGGCAGCTTCCAGAGTAGCGGCAAACAAAAGTGAAGTGTCTAAGCAGGTCGCCAGGCGTTCCTCGGCGATCGTCGTGGGACGCCTGACCTTTTGCCCTCGGCTCTCGAAACTCGCCGGAGGTTCGGCGTAGTGCAACCCCATGCCGGTAATCGCGGAATAAACGGCTGCAGCCAACATGTATGCCCGCTGCGGGTTTTGCGACTGATACCCGTCGAGGCCGCTGGGATGCCCGTGCGCGGCAAGCCGATCGGCTGCCGTCCTCAGGATCGGCGCAACGCCGGGGTCATTGGGCATAACGAAAGCCGGAAGCAATTGCGCCATGTCGGCGACGCCGCCCCACTCGTCGCGCGCGAGCAGCCGGACCGTCAGGCGCCGTTCGTCCAGGACCTCACCAGCCGCGGACAGGCGCAAGGTGATTTCGCCGCGCTCGGCCTCGTTCAGGCCAGCGAGATATCCGGAATCGAGCTCGACCTTGCGGTCGCTCAGTTGAAGTCTATCGCCAGGAACGAGACGGTCAACTGCCCAAGTCTTCGGTCGCAGAAACGACGGCGATGACGTGAGTTCCAGGCGGCAACTCTCCAGGCTGCCGGCGGTGTCGTTATCCAGTCGGATAGACCGGATTACCGGAATTGCGTTCTGATAGGATGCATAAGTGAAGCTGGATGCGACGTCGGCGATTATGCTCGGTGCCGTCGACCGTTCGGCTACCGCATCATCATTTGTTACTAACTCTGAACTATCAATAGATTGCATTGACCCCGGTCCCCACATCCAGACTAGCAATTTTTTCAGGATATAAAAGGCTCTTGCCGTTCGCGCGAATACAAAACGTGTTGTTTATCCACGCGATAGTTTTGGTCAACCAAGAAAAAGGGAATGAAGCGAACGCACCGTCAGAAAGGGGCGAGCGACCGACCCTAATTTCGGGACCTCACTCACCAGGACTGTTGCCGAACGCTGCCGGACTTTGATACCGAGGACCGAAGTTGTCTTCACCGTCCGCCATAACGGCCCGGCAGCTAGATTGACTTAGCGTCAGCATTTTGCCTGAGCTTCTCGTTCGGGCCTGGAGAGTCCTTCGAATGGCATTTCGATTTGTTCATACGGCCGACATCCATCTCGATTCGCCACTCCGCTCGCTCGCACTCAGAAATTCTGAACTTGCCGAGCTCGTCGGTGACGCCAGCCGCCAGGCATTCACCGCGATCGTGGATCTGTGCCTTGCCGAGCGTGTGGACGCGCTTGTGATCGCCGGTGATCTTTACGATGGCGACCAGACTTCGATGAAGACGGCGCGCTTCCTGGCTTCCCAAATGACGCGTCTCCATCACGCTGGCGTCAGGGTCTACATGATCCGCGGCAATCATGACGCCATGTCGAGGATTACGAAGCAGCTTGTCATGCCCGACACGGTGACCATTTTTGGCGGTCGCTGCCAATCCGTGATCCAGCCTGGCTCTGGAGTGGACATTGCGTTCCATGGGCTGAGCTTCGCCAGCCCCAAGGCGCCCGACAGCCTGCTGCCCAAATATGCCGGCCCCCGAGAGGGAGTAGCGAACATCGGCATCATGCATACGAGTCTGGCCGGTTCCCCAGCCCACGATGTCTATGCACCCTGCAGTGTCGCCGACCTGCACGGCCACGGCTTTGACTATTGGGCGCTTGGCCACATCCACGTTCGCCAAGTGTATTCCGGCGCGAGCACGCTCGTGATGCCGGGGATCCCTCAGGGGAGGGACATCAACGAGGCAGGCGAGAAATCGGTCACGCTGGTCACCATTCGCGAAGATCGCTCCGTCGAGATCGAGGAGAGGCTCACCAGTGTCGCGCAGTTCGAGCGGGTGAGCGTCGATCTGACCGAGGCATCGGAATGGAGCGAGGCCATCATTCGTATCCGAGCAGGGCTGGAGCAATCCCGGGAGGTTGCTAGATCACGCTACCTTGTTGCCCGCCTTCGCCTGGTCGGCACTTCTGCCCTTTCATGGTCGCTGAAGCGCGACCGGGACTTGGCCGTCGCAGAAGCCGAGCAGGCAGCGGAGCAGGTGGGCGACACCTGGGTGGAGAAGCTGGAGCTTGATCTTTCGGCTTCCGCCGTCGGAGCTTTAGGAGATGTTGCCGATCCTATTTTGGAACTCGCGCAGTCCATGCGCGCCAATGCGAGCTCGGAAGCATTTCGATCCGAAGCGCGCGAATTCGTATTGAAGTCGATCGCGGACCTGCCGCCCGATGCGCGGGGCCTCGCCGGCAAGGACGAAGAAGGGCTCGAACAGTTTCTCGACGATGTGCTTGCCGGAAGCGTTGACTTGGTCACGGCCCGGCTCAAGGCAGGTGCGACGCGATGAGATTGCGGCGCCTTGACCTGACCCGCTACGGCAAGTTCACCGATAAGGCGATCGACTTTGGAGAGAAGCCGGCTTCGGGCCCGGATCTGCATATCGTCTTCGGCTTGAATGAGGCCGGCAAGTCGACCGCGCTTTCCGCGTATCTTGATCTGCTCTTCGGCATCGAAGAGCGCAGCCGCTACAATTTCCTGCATGAATATAGCTCGATGCGCATCGGCGGACTGCTCGAATTCGAGGGGCAGGCGCTTGCCGTTTCCCGCACCAAAAGTCGCAGCAACTCACTGCATGATGCCGACGGCCGGCCACTGAGCGAGATTGCCATTTCGGCGCACCTCGCGGGCTTGTCCCGGGATACCTACAGCAGCATGTTCTCGCTCGATGACGAGACGCTGGAAGCGGGCGGCAAGGCGATCCTCGAATCGCGCGGCGATCTCGGCAAGCTCCTTTTCACCGCCAGTGCAGGGCTTGGCCATGCCAGCGATGTCTTGGCCGCACTTGAGACGGAGGCGGATGGGCTTCACCGAAGACAGGCCCAGACCACCGAAATCGCGCTGCTGAAAAAGCGGTTCGCGGAACTGAAGTCCCGCAAGGAGGCGATCGACACCCTGGCGTCGACATTCGAGTCGCTCGAGGCGGAACGGGTGGAAGCCCAGGACAAATATGACCGCAGCCTCGCTGAACGCTCGGTGTTGTCGGCGCGACTCGCCACGATTGACCGATATGTGCGCGCCGCGCCGCTCCTCGTCGAAATCAAACGCAAGGCGAGTAGACTGGCAGAGCTGCCTGACATGCCGTCTCCTAAGAGGACCTGGAGTGGCAACGTCGCGGAATTGATCGATCAGGACGCGCGCTTACGAACCAGTCTCCAGGGGAATGCCGATGAGATCGATCGCGCGAAGGGAAAGATTGAAGCAATCGCTGTCGACGACGCAGTGCTTGCGATCTCTGAACAGGTGCGAGGACTCGCCGATCGCAAGGCGCGCTATTTATCCGCGGGCATGGATTTGCCGACCCGCAAGATGGAAGTCCAGATGCTTGACCAGGTGGTGGCGAACTGTCTCGCGGCGCTCGGAAGATCGGCCGAACAGGATCCATCCCGGCTGATCCTGCCGGCCGTTGTGGTCGGCACGCTTCGCACCATGGTCGAACAGCGCTCCGGCATCACGACGAGCCTGCGGATGGCCCGCGACGAAGCCGCTGCCGCGCTCGACGGGCTCAACGCTGCGCGAGGTCGCGTTGGCGAAGAGAGGGCAGTCCCCGAGCCCGCAAGAGCAAGGCTGATAGCAGCCGCGTCTGAGGCGAAGGCCAGTAGTCATGCACGCGAAATAAGAGAGGCGCGCGCGCTAGAGGACGAACGGCAAACAAAGCTGGCGGATGCGATGCGGCGCCT
>NZ_RZSR01000596.1:0-3770 GCF_004023265.1 Mesorhizobium sp. M1A.F.Ca.IN.020.06.1.1 | reverse complement strand
GTCGAGGTCGGGCGTGGCAATACCCGCCGCAACCTCCTCCTCGGCGACGCAAGGGATGTCCGGATAAGCGGCGCGCAGGCCGGCCAGGATAATCTTTTCGCTTTCGCGATCGGCTTCCGTCACCGGCGAAGAGTCGGACTTGCTGTCGACGGCGCAGCCTTCGTGGAAAACGCGCATCACCGCGCGGCCGGCATCGAGCGCGAGGCGCTCGAACACGCCAAGCATTGCCGCGTCGTCAGATGCCGCCGCCATCGTCATACTGCTCTTCGGCAACGTCGCGCTCCGTCAGCCAGTGTTCCAGGGCTTCCGCCATCTCCTCGGGCGTCCTGCCGAGAGTCTCGAGGTGGATCTCGGGGTTCTCCGGCGTCTCGTAGGGAGAATCGACGCCGGTGAAGTTCTTGATCTCGCCGCTCAAGGCGCGGGCGTAAAGGCCCTTCGGGTCGCGGCGGGCGCATTCCTCGAACGGCGTGTCGACGAACACCTCTACGAATTCCCCCTCGCCCATCAGCTCGCGCGCCATGCGCCGCTCGGCGCTGAAGGGCGAGATGAACGAGACGATGACGATCAGGCCCGCATCGGCCATCAGCTTGGCCACTTCGGCGACGCGGCGGATGTTTTCGACCCGATCCGCGTCGGTGAAGCCGAGATCGCGGTTGAGGCCGTGGCGGACATTGTCGCCGTCGAGGATGTAGGTGTGGCGGCCGGACGCGAACAGCTTCCTCTCGAAAAGATTTGCGATGGTCGACTTGCCGGAACCGGACAGACCGGTGAACCAGAACACCGCCGGGCGCTGGTTCTTGAGGTCAGAGCGGCCGCGCTTGCCGACGTCGAGCGATTGCCAATGGATGTTCTCGGCGCGGCGCAGCGAATGCAGGATCATCCCGGCGCCGACGGTGGCGTTGCTGATGCGGTCGATCAGGATGAAGGCGCCGGTCGTGCGGTTCTCGGCGAAGGGATCGAAGGCGATCGGCGCCCGGGTCGACAGGTTGCACACCCCGACCTCGTTGAGGTCGAGGGACTTCGCCGCTTCATGCGCGAAATCGTTGACGTTGACGCGGTATTTCAGATCGGTGACGGTCGCGCTCACCTGATCGGTTTCGGTGCGCAGGATATAGGACCGGCCGGGCAGCAGGGCCTGCTCGTCGAACCAGACCAGATTGGCGGCGAACTGGTCGGCGACCTGCGGACGTGCGGCCGGCGATACCAGCATGTTGCCGCGCGAAACCTCGACCTCGTCCTCGAGGACGAGCGTGATGGCCTGGCCGGCAACAGCCTGCTCAAGGTCGCCGCCATGCGCGACGATGCGCTTGACCCGGGAGGCCCTGCCCGACTTGGCGACCACGACCTCGTCGCCTTTGGAAACGGAACCGGATGCAATGGTTCCGGCAAAGCCGCGAAAATCGAGATTGGGACGGTTCACATACTGGACGGGGAAGCGGAACGGCAATTCGATCGCCGCCTCGTCGACAGACACGGTTTCCAGATGCTCGATAAGCGACGGCCCGGAATACCAGGGCGTTCGCTCCGAGCGGCTGGTGACATTGTCGCCGAAGCGCGCCGACATCGGAATCGGCACGATACTGTTGAAGCCCAGGCTTTGCGCGAATTCGCCGTAGTCGGCGACGATCCGGTCGAACACGGTCTTGTCGAAGCCGACGAGGTCGATCTTGTTGACGGCAAGGACGATGTGGCGGATGCCGAGCAGCGAGGCGATGATCGAATGGCGCCGGGTCTGGCGCAGCACGCCCTGGCGCGCATCGATCAGCACGATGGCGAGGTCGGCGGTCGAAGCGCCCGTCGCCATGTTGCGCGTGTATTGCTCATGGCCGGGCGTGTCGGCGACGATGAACTTGCGCTTCGGGGTGGCGAAGAAGCGGTAGGCGACGTCGATTGTGATGCCCTGCTCGCGCTCGGCCTCCAGCCCGTCGACGAGCAGCGCGAAGTCGATGTCGTCGCCGGTGGTGCCGTGCTTGCGAGAATCGTTCTCCAACGCGGCGAGCTGGTCCTCGAAAATCTGCTTGGTATCGGACAGCAGCCGGCCGATCAGCGTCGACTTGCCGTCGTCGACCGAGCCGCAGGTGAGAAAGCGCAGCAGCGATTTCTTCTCCTGCGCGGCCATGTAGTCGCGGATCGAATCGGTCGGGGCGAGGCTCTTGGCCAGGATGTGGCGCATGCTCAGAAATACCCCTCGCGCTTCTTCTTTTCCATGGAACCTGCCTCGTCGCGGTCGATGAGGCGGCCCTGGCGCTCGGAGGTGCGGGCGGTCAGCATCTCGCCGACGATGGCTTCGAGCGTGTCGGCATCCGATTCTATGGCGCCCGTCAGCGGATAGCAGCCCAGCGTGCGGAAGCGCACGAGACGGTTCTCGATCTTCTCGCCGGGGCGCAGTTGCATGCGGTCATCGTCCTTCATGATGAGCATGCCGTCGCGTTCGACGACCGGCCGCTCCTTGGCGAAATAGAGCGGCACGATCGGGATGTTCTCCTGCAGGATGTACTGCCAGATGTCGAGCTCGGTCCAGTTGGACAGGGGAAAGACGCGGATCGATTCGCCCGGCGCGATCCGGGTGTTGAAGATCTTCCACATTTCCGGCCGCTGGTTCTTGGGATCCCAGGCATGCTGGGCATTGCGGAAGGAAAATATGCGCTCCTTGGCGCGCGACTTCTCCTCGTCGCGACGGGCGCCGCCGAAGGCCGCGTCGAAGCCGTATTTGTCGAGCGCCTGGCGCAGCGCCACCGTCTTCATGACATGGGTGTGGGTGTTCGAGCCGTGATCGAAGGGGTTGATGCCGTCGCGCACGCCGTCTTCGTTGACATGAACAAGCAGGTCGAAGCCGAGCTTCTGCGCCATCTGATCGCGAAAGGCGATCATCTCACGGAACTTCCAGGTCGTGTCGACATGCAGGAAGGGAAATGGCGGCTTGGCGGGATAGAAGGCCTTCATCGCCAGATGCATCAGCACCGAGGAATCCTTGCCGACCGAATACAGCATCACCGGCTTGGCGAAAGAGGCCGCAACCTCACGGAAGATGTGGATGGATTCGGCCTCTAGCCGCTGCAGATGGGTGAGCGCGATATTCATAAGCTATTGAGCGTTCTTTCGTGCCGGCCAGGCCTTGCAGCAGGCGATTGGCGCGGTTTGCTAAAACAGCCCGTCAAGCCCTGGACACTTGTCGCGGGCGTTCTAGCAGATCGCCATCGCCCATAACAATGCAAGACCCGCGCCGGGCACAGCGCTTTGGGAATGAATTTTCCAAGTGAGCTTGATAAGTCGGAAAATTCTCCCAGACAAGCCGAGCAATTGAAAGGGGCCGAACAAACCTATTTGCTTCGATCGGCTAGGTTGACTTCCAAGAGCTTTCGTCCACGCCGCCGATTTTTTGGCTGGACATCCTTCGGTCGCCCTATCGGAGATCGGAGCCAGCCGCTATACCGGCGCGGGAGCAGGCGAGGCGCGGCAGAACGGGATCGGTCAAAGCCAATTGTTCGGTACCCCGGCGGGTCTGCGCACAACCTGGAAGATTGCGAAGCAAGGCATTGAACCCGTTTACATCGCTTCGGCGGCATCTCACGCCGACACAGATCAACATCTATTTCTCGATCGTCTGCTTCTTCTCGCCGCCCGTGCTGGGATCGGTGGTCAGCTTCGTTTTCAACGGCGGCGCGCTCTGGTCCGTATTTCTGCTCGCCATCAGACGGCGGCGGTTCAACATCGACCGGTCGATGCTTGCCATGACGGTGGCGATCTGTGACTATTGCGCGGCCATCGTC
>NZ_RZSR01000595.1:0-3782 GCF_004023265.1 Mesorhizobium sp. M1A.F.Ca.IN.020.06.1.1 | reverse complement strand
GCCAATGCCGAGGCCCGAGTGCGGATCGGTATGGCCACCCGCCTCGACGCTGAGCCCCGCCCGCGGTTGCTTGACCGTCGCGGCATCCTGGCAGTTGCCGGGCACGGCGTCGTATTCGGCATACATGCCGATCGTCGGTCCGTCGCCATTCGTCCAATGCGCGCAGAAGGCGGTCGGCATGCCGCCCGAGCCCTCTTCCACCGAAAAGCCTTCACGCTTCAGCCGGTCGACATACCAGGCTGCGGACTGGTACTCGCGCCAGGCGGTCTCGCCGAGGTCGAAGATGGTGCGCGTCCAGGCCGACAAGAGCGGCTGGATGCCGTCGATGCAGGCCAGTGCCGTTTCCTGCGCTGATGTCGTCGCCGGTTTCTCCATGCGGCAAAGAAAGCAGTGAAGCGGCTCTTCAAAAAGTGATATGTTTTCCCGGCTCGTGCAAATTCGGTTCACCTGAGGCCTCTTGCGCATACCCTCCACGCAGGCGCTTCGCGCCCTCGACAGTTTTGCTCGTCACGGCAGCGTCTGGCGCGCGGCCGATGAACTCCACCTCACCCGCAGCGCCGTCTCGCATCAGCTGAGGCTGCTCGAACGCGACCTCGGCTTCGATCTCTTGCAGCGCATCGGCAAGGGCGTGGCGCTGACGCCGCGCGGCCAGCGCTACGCCGCCGATGTCAGGAAGGCGCTGACCGTGCTCGGCGACGCGGGGACGCAGAACAGCGGCGCCGGCGTCGGCGGCTCCTTCGGCATCTCCTGTCCGCCGGGCTTCGCCTCGATGTTCCTGTGCACCCATATCGGCGAGTTCCAGCAGATGTATCCGGACGTCGCGCTCTCGGTGCTGACGCCGCGGCGGCTCGACGATGTCAGCAATCCGGAGGCCGACGCCTTCATCGCCTTCGGCGTCGGCAACTGGCCGAACCGCGCGGTGGAGCTGCTTTGCGAGGTCTCCTTCACCCCGCTCTGCAGCCCGACGTTGCTCAACAAGGTGGGCGGCTTTTCCAAGCCCGCCGACGTGCTGCGCGCCAACCTGCTGCATCTCAGCGATACCGAGGACTGGGCGCGCTGGCTGGCGCTGTCGAAGGTGGAGAATCCCGACACCGAAGGCGGCATCTTCTTTTCCGACATGAACCTTGTCTTCTCGGCGGCAATCGCCGGCCAGGGCATCGCCATGGGAGACGAGCTGACCGGCCGCCGGGCGCTGAGCGAGGGCCGGCTGGTCAAGCCGTTCGAAGCGACGGTACCCTCGCCGCGCTCCTACTATCTGGTCTTCGAGCATGCCAAGGCGGGCCACCCGGTACTCAATGCCTTCAGCGACTGGCTGCGGGCGAAGCTTTTGGAAAGCAGGCTGGCGAAGTATTGAAGGCGGGGACGCCGGCACGCCTTAGGATGTCCCTCGGAGTGCTAATCGTCCGGTCGTCATCCCCGGGCTTGACCCGAGGATCCATTCCGTGGCGATCGCGAAAGGCACGCTTGATCAGAATTCTGCACCGTTGCAGCTCCCAGAGGTCACGGCATGGCAACCAGGTCTGCGCGCGTCGCTTCGCTCCTTGCTCCGCCCTGAAATGCCGACGGCATGAACGATTTCGCCAATCGCGAAGGTTGGCGAGCCCGCCGAACGCCCAAGTTTGGGAGACGCTCGCGCCACCTGCCCATCCGTGAATCAAATTTGCCGAACAGACGAAAACTATTCGGTTGCGGTGAACGCGCGCCGTGCATACGATTTGAAACAAGCGTGAGGACGAAGGCAGGATGCAGCAACCCGGCCGGGCCGCAGAGATCAAGGCGAACGGGATAGGCAAGAGCTTCGGCTCGTTCCGGGCGCTGGACAATCTCACGCTCGATATCGGCCGCGGCGAGTTCCTGACGCTGCTTGGGCCATCCGGTTCCGGCAAAACCACCTTCCTGATGATCTTGGCCGGCTTCGTGCAGCCGAGCGAGGGCAGGCTTTTCAGCGACGGCACCGACATTACCGACCGGCCGGCCGAACAGCGCGCCGCCGGCATGGTGTTCCAGGGCTATGCTTTGTTCCCGCATATGAGCGTGGAACAGAACATCGCCTTTCCGCTCAAGGTACGCAAGAAGTCCGCTTCAGAGATCAAAAGCCGTGTCGGCGAGATGGTCGAGCGCGTCGGTCTCAAAGGCCACGAGAAGAAATTGCCGGCGCAGCTTTCCGGCGGCCAGCAGCAGCGCGTGGCGCTCGCCCGCGCCCTGGTGTTCGAGCCGGGCGTGCTGCTTCTCGACGAGCCGTTCTCGGCGCTGGACAAGAGCCTGCGCGGCCAGATGCAGGCCGAGATGAAGCGGCTGCACCAGGAGACCGGCACCACCTTTGTCTTCGTCACTCACGACCAGAGCGAGGCGCTGGCGCTTTCCTCGCGCGTCGCCATTTTCAATCACGGCAAGCTCTTGCAGGTCGGCAGGCCGGACGAGGTCTACGACCGGCCGGCCAGCCGCTTCGTCGCCGAGTTCCTGGGCGAGATCAACATGCTGCCCGTGAAGGGCGTCAAGCCCGCCGATAATGGCGCCACCGGTGTCTGCGAGGACCGGGCGGTCAACATGCGCTCCAAAGCAGAAAAGGTCCGCGGCGACGCTATCCTGGCAATCCGGCCGGAACACATGTCGATCGCGCCGGAGGCAGCGGCCGGCGAAAACGGCATCGCCGCCACTGCTGTCGCTTCGACCTATCTGGGTGCGGCGACCAAGCTCGACCTGACCACGCGCCAGGGTGCGAAGGTCACCGTCTCGGTGCCGAACGAGGTGGCGGCGGCAGCTTTGAGCAAGGGCAATTCCGTCTGGCTGACCTGGCCGGCGGAAAAGGGCTTCCTCCTGCCGGACGGAGGACAATGAGCGCCGAAGCGGCGTGAATTCGCCGCGCCGGTTTCCGGATCAGATCAATTAAAACAAGGGGAACTGACATGAACGAGACCAAGAAACAGACCATCGACTCCCTCGCAGAGAGGGCAAAACGCGGCGAGATCTCGCGCCGGCAATTCGCGCAGCTTGCAGGCCTCGTGCTCGCCGGCACGCCGATGCTGCTGCGCTCGACCCATGCTCAAGCCGAGACCAAGGGGCTGGTGCTGGTGAATTGGGGCGGCGACGCCATCACCGCTTACGACGCCGCCTACGGCCAGGCCTTCACCAAGGATACCGGCATCCCGGTGAAGATGGACGGCTCGGGCCCGACCGAGGGCGCGATCGCCGCGCAGTTCAAGAGCGGCGCGCCGACCTGGGACCTGGTCGACGTCGATCCGTTCTCGGCCATTACGCTGGGCGGCCAGGGCATGCTCGAGCCGATCGACTACAAGATCGTCGACAAGAGCAAGATGCGGCCGGGCTTCGGCTGGGAATTTGCCGCGTCGACCTATTTCTTCTCCTACGTGATCGCCTACGACTCGCAGAAGTTCGGCTCCAATGCGCCGACCGGCATGGCCGACTTTTTCGACGTGAAGAAATTCCCCGGCAAGCGCTCGCTCTACAAATGGGGCGTGTCGAGCTGGGAAGCCGCCCTGCTCGCCGACGGCGTGGCACCCGCCTCGCTCTATCCGCTCGACCTCAAGCGCGCGCATGACAAGATCGCCGCCTTCAAGGAAAACGTCGTCTCCTATTGGGGCGGTGGCGCCGAAAGCCAGAGCGTGTTGCTCAACGGCGAGGCTTCGATGGCGATCGTCTGGTCGACGCGCGCCTCGCTGATCGAGCAGGACTCGGGCGGCCAGATCAAGTTCATCTGGGACCAGGGCCTGATCTCGCCCGGCGCGCTCGCGGTTCTGAAAAACAATCCCGGCGGCAAGGAA
>NZ_RZSR01000594.1:0-3787 GCF_004023265.1 Mesorhizobium sp. M1A.F.Ca.IN.020.06.1.1 | reverse complement strand
CTCCAGAGCGATCACGAAAGAGGTGTTTGGCGAGGCCATCGGCTGGCTGCCCTGGAAGCGGCCGGGCTTCGAGCTTGGGCTGTGGCTGGAGAAATTCTGCCGCGACAACCCTGGCGCCAAGGGAGTGGTTCTCGAAGGCCACGGCCTGTTCACCTGGGGCGACGCGCCGAAGGAATGCTACGAAACGACGATTTCGGTGATCAATCAGGCGATCGACTGGTTCGAGCGCAAATCCGAGGGCAAGGCGATCTTCGGCGGCGAGGTGGTGAAGGCGCTCGAGGCGCCGGCACGGCGTGCCATTGCCGCGAAACTCATGCCGAGAATCCGCGGCCTGATCTCGGAAAAGAGCCATAAGCTCGGCCATTTCGACGACCAGCCGGCAGTGCTCGAATTCGTCAATTCGAAAGACCTGCGCCCACTGGCGGCCCTGGGCACGTCCTGTCCGGACCATTTCCTGCGCACCAAGATCCGGCCATTGGTGATCGAGTTCGATCCGGCAAAGCCGGATGTCGATGCCGTCATCGCGCGCCTCGCCGACGACATTGCGGCCTATCGGGTTGGCTACCAGGCCTACTACGACAGCTGCAAACATAAGGACTCGCCCGCCATCCGCGATCCGAACGCGGTCGTCTATCTGATGCCGGGCGTCGGCATGTTCACTTTCGCCGGCGACAAGGCGACGGCGCGCATCTCCGGCGAGTTCTACGTCAACGCCATCAACGTCATGCGCGGCGCCTCGACGGTCTCGTCCTATGTCGGCCTGCCGGCTCAGGAGGCCTTCGACATCGAATACTGGCAGTTGGAAGAAGCCAAGCTCCAGCGCCTGCCGAAGCCGAAGGCGCTGGCGGGACAGATCGCCCTGGTCACCGGCGGTGCCGGCGGCATCGGCCGCGCCACCGCCAGCCGCCTGCTGCGCGAAGGCGCCTGCGTCGTGCTGGCCGATATCGATGAGACCGCGCTTGCCGGCGCTCACGAAGAGCTGTCGAAAGCCTACGGCAAAGACTTCGTCCGTCCGGTGCGGATCGACGTGACCTCGGAAGATCAGGTCACGTCGGGCTTTGCCGAAACTTCGGTCGAGTTCGGCGGCATCGACATTCTCGTTTCCAATGCCGGCCTGGCCTCCTCGGCGCCGATCGAGGAGACGACGCTGGCGTTGTGGAACAAGAATATGGACATCCTGTCGACCGGCTATTTCCTCGTTTCGCGCGAGGCTTTCCGGCTGTTCCGCGCGCAGAAGATCGGCGGCAATGTCGTCTTCGTCGCCTCCAAGAACGGCCTTGCCGCTTCGCCCAACGCCGCCGCTTACTGCACGGCCAAGGCGGCCGAGATCCATCTCGCGCGCTGTCTCGCGCTTGAGGGTGCGGAGGCGCAGATCAGGGTCAACGTCGTCAATCCGGACGCCGTGCTGCGCGGCTCCAAGATCTGGACCGGCGAATGGAAGGAACAGCGCGCCGCCGCCTACAAGATGTCGACCGACGATCTCGAGGAGCACTACCGGTCGCGTTCGATGCTGAAACGCTCGGTATTTCCGGAAGATATCGCCGAAGCGATCTACTTCTTCGCGTCCGACATGTCGGCCAAGTCGACCGGCAACATCGTCAATGTCGACGCCGGCAACGCGCAGAGCTTTACGCGGTAAATTGTCAAAGCCAGCGCTGCCCCCTCACCCTTACCCTCTCCTCGTAAGAACGGGGAGAGGGGGGCGCCAGCGCTGGAGCGCGTCCCTTCTCCCCGTCACTATACGGGGAGAAGGTGCCGGTAGGCGGATGAGGGGCAGCGCCGACGAATATTTGGGAGGGACAGAATGTCCAAACAGATCATCTCAGCCGACCTCGTCGCCAACCACAACTCAGCTCGCCAACCCGCCCTCGAGCGTGACTACGCCTCACTCGGCGAGCGCCTCGACCGGCGCGGCATCGCCATCGATGCGATCCGCGACCAAGTCGAAAAATTCGGCGTCGCGATCCCGTCCTGGGGCGTCGGCACCGGCGGCACGCGCTTTGCCCGTTTTCCCGGCCCCGGCGAGCCGCGCGACATCTTCGACAAGATCGAGGATTGCGCCGTCATCAGCCAGCTGACCCAAGCGACGCCTACCGTCTCGCTGCATATCCCGTGGGACAAGGCCGATCCGAACCGGCTGAAGCAGGCGGCGGCGCGTTTCGGGCTCGGGTTCGATGCGATGAACTCCAACACCTTTTCCGACGCGAAGGACCAGAAGCTCTCCTACAAATTCGGCTCGCTGTCGCACGCCGATGCCGGCACGCGCCGCCAGGCGGTCGAGCACAATCTCGAATGCATCGAGATCGGCAGGACGCTTGGGTCGAAGGCGCTGACGGTATGGATCGGCGACGGCTCGAACTTCCCCGGCCAGGTCAGTTTCGCCAAGGCCTTCGAGCGCTATCTCGACGCCATGCGGCAAATCTACGCCGGCCTGCCGGACGACTGGCGGCTGTTTACCGAGCACAAGATGTACGAGCCGGCCTTCTATTCGACCGTCGTGCAGGACTGGGGCACGAACTACATCATCGCCAAGGAGCTCGGCGACAAGGCCTTCTGCCTCGTCGACCTCGGCCACCACGCGCCCAACGTCAACATCGAGATGATCGTGTCGCGGCTGATTCAATTCGGCAAGCTCGGCGGCTTCCACTTCAACGATTCCAAATATGGCGACGACGATCTCGACGCCGGTTCGATCGATCCTTACCGGCTGTTTTTGGTCTTCAACGAGCTGGTCGATGCAGAGCTTTCGGGTGCCAAGGGATTCCATCCCGCGCATATGCTCGACCAGAGCCATAACGTCACCGATCCGATCGAAAGCCTGATGCTGTCCGCGGTCGAGGTGCAGCGCGCCTATGCGCAGGCGCTGCTGGTCGACCGCAAGGCGCTGGACGGTTTTCAGGAAGCGAACGACGCGCTGATGGCGACGCAGACGCTGAAGACCGCCTACCGCACCGATGTCGAGCCGATCCTCGCCATGGCGCGGCTGAGAACCGGCGGCGCCATTGATCCAGTCGCCGCCTATCGCGAGGCCGGCTACCGGGCGAAGGTCGCGGCGGAGCGGCCGGGCGTCGCCGGCGGTGGCGGCGGGATCGTCTGACACCCTCATCCGGCCGCTTCGCGGCCGCCTTTCTCCCAAGGCAGAAGAGGTTGGCGTCGGCGCTGACGAGCTCCTTCCCCCGCGGGAAGAGGTCGGACTGCCCCGAATTGCCCTTCGCAATTCGGGGCAGGTGAGGGGCTCTGCCCAATGCTACTCCAATTGTTATTGGACTAACGCGCTCCAACGGTCTTTCCTGGGTGTCCCCCCGCCTTGGAGACCCACCATGCATCTCACCCGCCGGACGCTGATCGCCGTCAGCTTTGCGCTCACTGTTGCCTTCACACCATCGGCCGCCGTTTTTGCGGCTTCGCCGGCTCCCGCCAAGGGCGAGCACGGCATGGTGGTGACCGCCCAGCATCTCGCCACCGAAGTCGGCGTCGACGTGCTGAAGAAGGGCGGCAACGCCGTCGATGCGGCGGTCGCCGTCGGCTATGCGCTGGCCGTCGTCTATCCGAATGCCGGCAATATCGGCGGCGGCGGTTTCATGACCATCCGCTTGAAGGACGGCCGTTCGACCTTCATCGATTTCCGCGAGCGCGCGCCCCTTGCGGCGACCAAGACGATGTATCTCGATAAGGAGGGCAAGCCGATCAAAGGTGCCAGCCTCGACGGTTATCTCGCCGTCGGCGTGCCTGGTTCGGTGGCCGGCTTCGAGATGGCGCGCGAGAGATACGGGACCTTGTCCAGACA
>NZ_RZSR01000593.1:0-3788 GCF_004023265.1 Mesorhizobium sp. M1A.F.Ca.IN.020.06.1.1 | reverse complement strand
GACTTCAGCCGCGTTGGTACGGCCGGAGAATTTTCAGATCGGCCGAGTGTTCAACAACACTTTCTCCGTGATCGGTCGTAACATTGTACTCTGCGTTGGTCTTGCGGCGCTGTTTTCAGGACTACCGCAACTGGTCACCCAACTTATGCCACAACTGGTCACCCAGCACGTGGGTCTGAATTCCCATACTGGAAATCCGGCGAATTTCGCCGCGGCTATCACGAACCACAAGCTCGGCTTCATCATTGGAACTGCGGTCATTGTAATACTTTATCTCGCCTTTGCGGTTCTGTTGCAGTCGAGCCTCGTCCGGGTGGCGATCGAGGACATGAACGGCAAGAAGCCGACTTTCGGGGATTCCATCGCAACAGCGATCCGCTTCCTGTTGCCCACGGTCGCCATAGGTCTGCTTGTAGCGCTCGGCGTGGGCGCGGCCTCGATTGCCTTGCTGGTGCCCGGAATCATCCTCGGGCTCGGCTGGTCGGTGGCAATACCGGTGCTCATTCAGGAGCGCTTGGGCGTCTTCGGCTCGATGTCGCGCAGCCGCGCCCTGGCCAAAGGCAGCCGCTGGGCTCTGTTTGGCCTTTTCGTGATCCTGGTCATCATGGGGCTTGTGATGCAATCCATCACCGGAGTGGTCGTTTATCTATTCCATGGCATCGTCGCCGCCGTCGTGGCCGCCATGGTCCAGAGCATCGGCTCGATGGTGGGTTCCGTCGCAGCCGCGGTCAGCTATGTCGAACTGCGCCAGGTCAAGGAAGGCACCGGCGTCGATGAACTGGCGGAGATATTCTCGTAGTCTGGGATGCTGGCGAGGCCGGCCGAAGTGCTGGTGAGCGGCAGCCCCCGCTGAGAGCCTGCCTGTCCTGCAAAATCGCCTTCCTGGCCTCAAATCAGAGCGCGACCGTGAGCTTTGCTGCAGTCGGCGGTTCTGGCTGACACCGGGAATACCCGAAACAATTGCAAGTCCACTGGACGGGGCCCGCCGTTCTTGGCAGATTTACTTTGAAGTTGCCGAATTGGATTCGGCAGCGGCTCGGGGGAAAGCTATCATGACCACTGCGACATTGGGACGACCAGGCAGATTCGAAATCGGCAGGGTGTTCAACAGCACTTTTGCCGTCATCACGCGCAACATAGGACTCTGCGTCGGGCTGGGGCTTTTGTTTGCCGGCCTGCCGACGCTGCTCATCAGGTTATGGACCCAACCGCAGATGGAAGCGGTGATGAATGGCGATCCGAGTGCCATGGCGGATCCGAACGCGATGCTGCGCAACTCCTATCTCAGCATCCTCGCGGGATTGATTTCCTTCGTCTTCACGCTGCTGCTCCAGTCGTCGCTGGTGCGGGCAACGATCGAGGATCTGAACGGAAGGCGGCCATCCTTCGGCGACAGCGTGCAGATTGCCATCCGCTTCCTGTTGCCGACGCTCGCGATCGGCCTGCTCGTCGGCATCGGCTCAGCGCTTGCTATGATAGCGCTGATCGTCCCCGGCATCATCCTGTGGCTTGGCTGGTCGATGTCGGTTCCCGTTCTCATCCAGGAGCGGTTGGGCGTATTCGGCTCGATGTCGCGCAGCCGAGCGCTGACCAAAGGCAATCGCTGGTCGCTGTTCGGCCTCTTCCTCATCCTGGTCATCATCGCGATGGTCATCCAGTGGGGGATCCTGGTGGTGCTGCTTCTCTTCGGCGGGATCCTCGCCGAACTGGGCGCCGCCGTGGTGCAGGCCGTCGTCTCGATGGTGCTCTCCGTCGCCACCGCGGTCAGCTATGTCGAACTGCGCCAAGTCAAGGAAGGCACCAGCGTCGACGAATTGGCGAAAATCTTCTCTTAGCAACGGCCCAGCCGCCTTCCACTTTGAGGGCGGCCGCCCGCTGTCTCAACGACAACAGCAGTGGTCTGCCTGCACGCTCGTGCGGCAGAGGCATGACGATGTGATCGGCACGTCCGCCTTGGTCAGCGCCAAAGCAAGTTTCGCCTGCAAGCCCGGCAGCTCCTCGCTCTCGCGGCGCCGCTTCAGGCATTCGACCAGCCCGTGTAGCGCCCAGACATTGTCCGGATGCTGGGCGCAGCGCTGCACGGCGCCGCTGAGGCCCAGATCGTCGCGATCGGTCCTGGGAGGAATCAGGACTCGAGCCAAACCGTCTCGAAATGCTGCTCGAGCGCCTGGTGCTGCTCGCAGCCATGCACGCCCTTGCGGTAGGTGCGGTAGACCGAGCGCCAGTAGGGCTGGATGATGATGCCGGAGTCGCGCAAATTCTGCTCGATCTTGGCCATGATCTCCTTGCGCTGGGCGGCATCCGGGGTCGCAAGTGCTTTATCGAGAAGCTCGTCGAACTCCTTGTTCGAATAAGCGCTTTCGTTCCAGGCCGCGCCTGATTTATAGGCCAGGGCCAGCACCTGGACGCCGAGCGGACGGCCGAGCCATTCGGTGCAGGAGTAGGGGAACTTGCTCCAGTCGTTCCAGAAGGTGGCAGCCGGCAGCACGGTGCGCTTGATCTTGAGGCCGGCCTCGCGGATCTGGGCGGCGATCGCGTCGGCGGTGCTCTTTTGCCATTCGACGTCGACCGAGATCAGCTCGTATTCGTGGTCGGCCTTGCCGGATTCGGCCAACAGCTTCTTCGCCGCGTCGACATCGCGCTTGGCCGGGCCGATATCGGCGAATTCGGGATGCATCGGTCCGACATGGTGGTTATCGGCGGGCTTGCCCCTGCCGTCGAGGCCGAGCTTCAGCACGGCCGCATTGTCGACGGCAAGCTGGGCGGCACGGCGCACCTTGACGTCGTCATAGGGCGCGTTGCCGACATTGAAGCGGGCGACGATGGTCGAGCCGGTCGCGATCTCGGAATTTTCGAGCCCCATCTGCTCGGTCTGCGACACGGCGTCCGAGGCGGTCTCGTGGTCGGTGTCGATCTCGCCGGATTCGAAGGCCGACAGCATGGCGTTGGGATCGGAGCCGTAGTCGACCCACTTGATGCCGTCGAGATAGAACTCGCCCTTCCACCAAGGCTTGTCCTTGCGCTTCACCTCCGCACCGGTCTCGGCGTCCCAACTCACCAGCGCGCACGGGCCGGTGGTGATGGCCAAAGCCTTCTTCGGATCGGCATCGCCTTCATAGGAGCGGTGCATGATCAGCGCCGGATAGTCGGCCATGCCGGCGATCAGCGAGATGTCGGGCTTTGGCAGGTTGAGCTTGACGGTGTAGTCGTCGACTTTCTGGATGCCGCCGTCGACCGGCTTCTTGGTGTCGGCGTTGACCAGCGCGCCCATGCGCGCGGCGACCGAATTGCCGGCGACCGAGGCATCGCACCAGCGGTTGAGGTTGTGGATCACGTCGTCGGCGTTGAAAGTGTCGCCGTTCGACCAGGTGATGCCTTTGCGCACGTGAAGCGTGATCGTCTTGGCGTCGTCGCTGGTCTCCCAGTTTTCGAGCAGCCAGGGCTCGAAGGTGAAGTCGGTTTTCCAGCGCACCAGATATTCGTTGCAGTGACGCGCCACATTCGACATCTCGACGCCGTCGAAAGTGCGCGGATCCTTGAAGCCCTTCACGTTCATGGCGACGCGCAGGACCCCGCCGCGCTTCGGCTCCTCGGCGCGGGCAGGCGAGGGGGCAAGCCCACCCAACGCCAGCGCGCCGGCGGCGCTGACGCCCAAGCCGGCCATAAGCGCCAGATACTCGCGCCGGCTGATCGCGCCCTTCTTGAAATCACCCGCGGTCGGCTTTGCCCGCGGGTGCAGTTTTCTGTCGGTCAGCATGAATTTCATTGTCGTTCCCTCTATTGTTGGT
>NZ_RZSR01000592.1:0-3789 GCF_004023265.1 Mesorhizobium sp. M1A.F.Ca.IN.020.06.1.1 | reverse complement strand
GATCTCGACCTTTTCCTGCGCCGATTCGCCGAAGGCGGAGATGATGGCGCCGGCATGGCCCATGCGGCGGCCCTTCGGCGCCGAAAGTCCGGCGATGTAGGCGATCAGCGGCTTTCGCATGTTGTCGCGCGCCCAGATCGCGGCTTCGGCTTCCTGTGGTCCGCCGATCTCGCCGATCATCACCACGGCGTCGGTGTCCTCGTCGCGCTCGAAGAGCTGAAGGATATCCTTGAAGGACGAACCATTGATCGGATCGCCGCCGATGCCGACGCTGGTCGACACACCGATGCCCAACGCCTTCATCTGCGAGGCGGCCTCGTAGCCCAGCGTGCCCGAGCGCCCGACGATGCCGACGCGTCCGGGGAGATAAATGCTGCCGGGCATGATGCCCATCAGCGCCTGTCCGGGCGTGATGACGCCGGCGCAGTTCGGGCCGACGAGCCGCATGCGGTCCTCGAAGCGGTAGCGGCGCATGTAGCGCTTCACCTGCATCATGTCCTGGGAGGGGATGCCGTCGGTGATGCAGACGCAAAGCTTAATGCCGGCGTCCGCCGCCTCCATGATCGAATCGGCGGCGAAGGGCGGCGGCACGAAGACGATGCTCGCCTCGGCCCGGGTCTCGCGTACAGCGCCCTTGACGGTGTTGAAGACGGGCAGGCCGAGATGCGTCTGGCCGCCTTTCCCAGGGGTGACGCCGCCGACCAGCTTGGTGCCGTAGCGCTTCATGTCGTCGGCGTGGAAGCTACCGATCTTGCCGGTGAAACCCTGGACAATGACGCGCGTGCTGCGGTTGAGCAGGATTGCCATTTCTCGACCTCCCTCAGGCTGCTTTCTTGTTCTTGGTGGCTTCGCGCCAGGCGGCGACGGCCTTTTCGGCGGCTTCGGCCAGCGTGTGGGCGACGATCACCGCCTCGCCGGAGTCGGCCAGGATCTTGCGTCCTTCCTCGACCTTGGTGCCGGAGAGGCGCACCACCAGCGGCACGTCGACGCCGACCTCGCGGATCGCCTTGATGACGCCTTCGGCGACCCAGTCGCAGCGGTTGATGCCGGCGAAGATGTTGACCAGGATGGTCTCGACATTCTTGTCGCCGAGCACGGCGCGGAAGGATTTCGCCACCCGCTCGGGCGAGGCGCCGCCGCCGATGTCGAGGAAATTGGCGGGCTCGCCGCCGGCGATCTTGATCATGTCCATCGTCGCCATGGCGAGGCCTGCGCCGTTGATGATGCAGCCGATATTGCCGTCCAGCCCGACATAGGAGAGACCGCGATCGCTCGCAAAAGTCTCGCGCGGGTCTTCCTGGCTCTTGTCGCGCAGTTCCGAGATTTCCGGGCGGCGGAACAGCGCGTTCTCGTCGAACGACATCTTGGCGTCGAGCGCGACGAGGCTGCCGTCGCGGGTCACCACCAGCGGATTGATCTCCAGCATCGAGGCGTCGTAGTCGCGGAACACCTGATAGCAGCCGAGGATGGTCTCGGTGGCCTTGCCGATCAGGTTGCTTTCAAGTCCGAGGCCGAAGGCGATCTCGCGCGCCTGGAAGCCCTGCATGCCGACGCCCGGATCGACGGCGGCGCGGATGATGGAATCCGGCTTCTTTTCGGAGATGTCCTCGATCTCCATGCCGCCGGCGGCCGATGCCACGATCATGACGCGCTCTTCCTTGCGGTCGAGCACGAAGCCGAGATAGAGCTCCTGCGCGATGTCGACGGCTTCCTCGAGATAGAGGCGCGAGATCAGCTTGCCGCGCGGGCCGGTCTGCTGGGTGACCAGCTTGCGGCCGAGCATTCCCTCGGCGGCGTTGGAGATCTCCTCGTCGTTGGAGCAGAGCTTGATGCCGCCGGCTTTGCCGCGCGCGCCGGAATGGACCTGCGCCTTCAGCACCCATTTCGAGCCGCCGATCTCGCGCGCCCGGTAGGTCGCCTGCTCGGGGCTGTAGGCAAGGCCGCCGCGCGGGACATGCACGCCGTGGCGGGCGAGCAGTTCCTTGGCCTGGTATTCGTGAATGTCCATCTTGTCCTCCCGGTAATCTAATGCGCTGCGCTATGCGCCTGGCTGGCGCGCTCGATCGCCTCGCTCACCACCAGAACATTGCGTGCCATGCGTTCCGAGGCAGCGTCGATCATCTTGCCGTCGAGCGCCGCCGCGCCCTTGCCGAGCGCCTCCGCTTCCTTGAGCACTTCAAGGATGCGGCGAGCGCGGGTGACCTCCTTTTCCGGCGGCGAGAACACGTCGTTGGCCAGAGCGATTTGCGACGGATGGATCGCCCATTTGCCTTCGATGCCGAGTGCGGCGGCGCGCCTGGCGGCTGCTGTGAAACCTTCGGGGTCGGAGAAATCGCCGAACGGTCCGTCGATGGCGCGCAAGCCATAGGCGCGGCAGGCGACAGTCATGCGCGACAGGGCGAAATGCCACTGATCGCCGGGATAGTCAGGGTTGAGGCCGCCGATGTTGACGGTGCGCGCCTTGTTGCTGGCGGCGTAATCGGCGACGCCGAAATGCATCGCTTCGAGCCGGCCGGGCGTGGCGGCGATCGCCTCGACATTGGCCATGCCGAGCGCGGTTTCGATCAGCGCTTCGAGACCGACCCGGGTCTTGAAACCCTTGGCCATCTCGATCTGGTTGACCATGGCCTCGACCATATAGAGGTCCGCCGGCACGCCGACCTTCGGCACTAGGATAGTGTCCAGCCGGTCGCCGGCCTGTTCCATGACGTCGACCACGTCGCGGTACATGTAGTGGGTGTCGAGGCCGTTGATGCGCACCGACACGGTCTTGCCCTTGGCGCGCCAATCGATGTCGTTCAGCGCCTGGATGATGTTCTTGCGCGCGCGCTCCTTGTCGGGCGGCGCCACCGCGTCCTCGATGTCGAGGAAGACGAAGTCGGCGGCGCTGTTCGCCGCCTTGTCGATCATTTCCGGGCTGGAGCCGGGAACCGCCAGCTCGCTGCGCTGGAGCCTGAGCTTCTTGAGGTGGTTGATGGTGTGGCTCATCGTCCGTTCCTCACGCCGCCTCGGCGACCGGCATTGCGGCCGTGCGCCGGAAATGCTCGATCGCAGCCGCCACGCCCGAGCCCGGCGCCAGGCGCACGCCGCAATCAAGCAGCGCCATTTCGGCCGCCGACAGCGAGGCGCAGACCATCACCTCGTTCAGCCAGCCGAGATGGCCGATGCGGAAGACCTTGCCGAAGACCTTGTTGAGGCCGCCGCCGAGCGATGTCTGATAGGTGCGGTAGGCACGCTTGACCACGTCGCCGCTGTCGATGCCTTCCGGCACCAGGATCGCGCTCACCGTATCGGAGTGCCATTGCGGCGCCTTGGCGCACAGCTTCAACCCCCAAGCGTCGACCGCCTTGCGCACGCCTTCGGCGAGGCGATGGTGGCGGGCGAAGATGTTGTCTAGCCCTTCCTCGGCGATCAGGTCGAGCGAGGCGCGCAGGCCGCGCAGCAGCTGCGTGGCGGGTGTGTAGGGGAAATAGCCGGCGTCGTTGGCGCGGATCATGTCATCGAAGGAGAAGTAGCAGCGCCGGTGGGTCGCGACTCGCGACGCCGCCAGCGCCTTCTTGCTGACCGACAGGAAGCCGAGGCCGGCGGGCAGCATGAAACCTTTCTGCGAGCCGCTTACCGCGCAGTCGACGCGCCATTCCTCCTGACGGAAGTCGATCGAGCCGATCGACGAGACGCCGTCGACGAAGAGGAGCGCTGGGTGGTTCACTGCATCGAGCACCGCGCGACAGCCGGCGACGTCGCTGGTAACGCCGGTGGCGGTCTCGTTTTGCGTGCAGAAGACCGCCT
>NZ_RZSR01000058.1:0-12150 GCF_004023265.1 Mesorhizobium sp. M1A.F.Ca.IN.020.06.1.1 | reverse complement strand
AGAGCGGCTCGATAGCATTCGCGGCGTGACCAGGGTCTCGCTGCCGAATGCCGACCACACGCTGACGCCGTATCACGCACGGCGCGCCGTGATCGCTCGCCTGATCGACCATGGCGGCATCAGGCGTGACGGTTATGCTCGTTCCGAGCCGGTGCGCGCGACGGCAAGCCCTTCCTTCCTGGCGCCGTAGGGGATCATCAGATCGGCTTGAGTATTGACACGCGGCAAGCGCGTCGCGTCTTGAAGCGTCACGCAGCGATACGGTTCTCTGCGTGAAGCCGAAAGGTTTGAATAATCAGGGAAACTAAAGACTTTCGGGAGATTTCGTTCTGGTCGGAGTGGCAGGATTTGAACCTGCGACCCCATCGTCCCGAACAAGCTGTCTTGCCAGAAGAAGCCCGGAATTCCGGGCTTTTGCCATTAATGATCGGCCGCTTTTGGGGCCTTTGTTCACGTTTGTTTCCGGGGTTTCAGGTGGGTTTCAGGTGGGAGACACCCGATCGGACGATGTTGCTCTTCTGGCGCGGCGCCGGCGCCTTGGCGGTGATCGCCGCGGCGGCGTCGGCCTGGAAATCGGGGTGATGGTGGTAGTAGTGCTTGCGCAGCACGGCTTCCGTCATGCCGCAGAAGTCCGCGGCCTTGGAAAGCTCGACCCCGTTCTGCATCAGCCATGTCGCAGCGGTATGGCGCAGCGTGTGCGGGGTGACATCTGTGACAAAGACTTGTGTCTCGATGCCTTTGACGATCCGCGGCTCGTACCAGCCGAGGCCAGCGATCTCGCAGGCCGACTTGAACGCCTTGCGCACCGATCGAACCGGCCCGCCTTCCCATTCGACGATGAATTCGTGCGCGATCATGCGGCCGATCGTGCGGCTTTTGCCGCGTCCCTTGGTCTTGATGTCAACCGGGGTACGCGCCCAGCGGCGCATGTGCGCCAGCAGCCGGTCCGGCAGCCTGACCGGCGGCTGTCGCTTCCTGGTCTCGACCATGTCGGCGGCTCGCCTGAAAAAGACGCCGCGCTCAAGGTCGACGAAGCCACGCCCCATTGTGGGCCGTGTCGCGGCGCCGCAGATGGCGGCGGATCGCGTACCGGTGTAGAGCCCGGTCAGGATGAAGCGCGCCACGTGCCGGCCCGTCCGGCGATCGCTCTCTTGCCCCTTCCAGGTCTGCCGCATCTGCCAAGCTGCCCAGAGCAGCCTCGCCGCTTCTGATCGCGTCAGCGCGCGCTTGGCCTTCTCGGATCGCGCCGGCAACACGATCTTCGGCACGGCCGTGATGTATTTTTCGGCGTGATAGTGATTGATGGCCGCGCGCAGATCCTCGAGCTGCCGGCGTGCCATCGCCGCCGTCGGCAGGATCCGGCCCTTCTTGGCCGGGCCGTTGACATATTCGCGGCAGAGCGCGCCTGAGATGTCGGCGACCGTGCCGGTGAAGAATGTCAGAATGGCGAGCAGGCGCGCGGCCGCTTCCTTGCGATAGCTCTGCGACGGATTGAGCGCGACGACGTCCTCGGCATAGACGTTGATGACGTCGGCGATGTTTACTTGGTCCGGGTCGCGGTTGCGCTGGCGCGTCGGCTGATGCTTTTCGCTGATGTAGTCGGCGAGCTGCCTTTGAGCTTCAACAAGCTCGCTCTTGCCGCAGCCAGTGGGATGCCGTCTTCCGGCGTCCTCGATGTACCAGCCGGCCTTGCTGCGCAAGCTGCCGTCGGCCTTTCGGCTCTCGGACCGCCAGACGAGTCTAATTCCCTTGCTTGGACGCGGCATAGTTTTCTCATTCTCCCGATTGCTGCGAGTGTGGTGTATTCCTTGCCGGCGATGATTTCCGTCTCTAGCCGCCCGCGGTCGCGCTCCTTGCGCAAACCGGCCGGGCCCATCGAGCCATCAGGGAAAGCAATCCGAGCCGCGATGTCCAGCCGCAGCGGCGCGTTTTCCGTGTACTCATCGGACCCGTTCATGGAGTGCCGTTGCCGCTGGTGTTCATGGCGAAAACTGCACGTTCAGCAGGCCCGCGCCGCGATGCCGAGATAGCGCTGCAGGCGGTCGATGAAGGCATGCTCTGCTTTCATCGCGCCCCACGGCCCGATTGCGCCGACAAGCTTTGGCGGAGGCAGCGAAACGCGCGGCAGACAAGCGCTGTTCGGCCTGGCTCCGAACAGGGCCGCGGCCTCGGCAACCAGCATGCGATTGTCCATGTCGCGGATCTGACGGCCATAGGCCGGCACGGTGTCGATATCGGGCAATTCAGCCGCCTGGTAGATCGCAAGGTCGATGCTGCGCTTGGCCGACGCGATCGCGCGGTGGGCGAGCTGGTCGATGAAATCTGCAGCCAATCCCGCGTCGCTCGCCAGTCGGCAGATGTGATGCTGGATCAGATCGACTGCCGGCCTGGTGATGTCGCCGAGCGCGTATTCATGCCCGTCATGAAGAAGGAAATAGCCGGCGGCCAAGCCGTCGCCGGTTTCGCGGAACAGCGCGTCGGCACCCATCACGCAATGCTGCGCCACGGAGTAGGCCGGGCAGCGATAGAGACCATTGAACCGCGCGAGCTTGGACAGTGTGTTGGCCATATCGGCGAAGCTGATGTCGGACGCCTTCGGTTCGAGGAGGTCGAAGGCCGACCCATCCGGCTTGAACGTTGGGATCATGGCGGGTCTCCCGCCAAGCGCCTTGCTTGCGCGCCTCATTGGTGCACCTGCGGCATGGCTGCTTCGACGGCGTTGATAACGCTCGAGCGAACGGCCGGGAAGATCGGCAGCCGGTCGAGATAGCCCGACAGCACGGAAATGCAGCGCTCGCGTTGACCCGACCAGGGGTCGAGCAGCAGGGCAGCACGGGCGGCACAATACTGGCCCCAGGCCACGATGAGGCCCTGTGTAGGGTGCGCGCCGCCTGGCAGCGGTGGCCGATTGGGCGCGGCGTGCCGGGCCTTCTCAATCATGTCCGCAAGCAGATCCGGGCGAATGGTGATCTGCTTGGTGCTGGCGAGCAAAGCCAGACGTGCGGCGCTGTCCTGAAATTCGATGATTTCGGCGCTTGTGAAGCCGGCCCCGACCAAGTCTTCAAGCCGAACGCCACCGCCAACAGCAAACAGATCGCGCATTGCCTCTGCCATTTCCAGGCAGCGTGGATGGGCCTCGCCCGGAGCTTCCGGAAACTCTCGGCGCGCTTTTGAACGTTGGACTGTATCGAGCAAGACGGGTCTCCTTGGGGTAATCAGAGCGCGCCGGCCGTGACAGCGGCGCAGAACAGGGTGGCGGCAATGAAAGCAGCGGCAGCGAGCCGCTTCGCGACGGCTTCGTCCTTGTGATAGCGTTCAAACCGCGCATTGCGGGCAGGGGGTATTGGATGAGAATGTTGGTGCGAGCTGCCGTCTCGTTGTTTGCCCTGACCGGTTCGGCCTTTGCCTACAGCGATGGGCAACTGGCCGTTATGTCCCATGTCGGGCAGGCAATCGCCGGCACCAAGATCTGTCCGAAGCTGGAAATTAACGAAGGCGCCATGGCGCTGATGCTCGCCGCCGAGGACGTCAAGCTCGACGACCCAACGGTTGCCGCGGCCGTTCGGGGCAAGATTGAGGAAACCGTCCGGGCATGGGAGGGCAAGAGCGAAGACCTCGCCTGCGCGGCAGTGCTGATGCTGTACGGCCCAAGCGGAAGGATCGCGGGACTGCTGCGCTTGAGTGACTGATTCCACCGTCCTTCTCCAGTTCGTAAGGGCAAACAGTAGGTATCACCTACCTACTCTGTCAAGGTAGGTAGGTTACTTCTGCAGCCCTGGGCTGTGGATTTGTCGCACTGGCCCGCCAGGTTTGTACTTGTTTTGTTCCAATGGCTGAGTCAGATTGACGCGGCGAAGGAGGCGGCATTGCTCACGTATTTTGTGGTTCAGAGTTTCAGGCTTACGCCAAAAGGGGCGATCACGCCTGGAGACGCGACAGAGGTCCAGGACATTGAGCACGCTCTGCGACTGGCAGAAAAGCTTGCGGCGAGCTCTGCCGGCGTAGTTGCGTTCAGCCGGACCGGGGATCCTTCCACCGGAGAGTTCGAGGATGCTGTCATCCTCTACGCCAACGGGGCGGTGCCGCTCCTCGAGTCTGAACTGGCCATTGCGTGTTGAAGCGGCGGATTGGCATAGTCGTCGGTGGGCTAGATAGAGCGAAGAGCAGCAACAGTAGCAAGAAGCTTCGCGGGCTCCACCGGCTTCTGCAGGCATGGAGTGCTTGCAAACTCTTCCGGAATGATCTCCGCGTCATAACCGGTCAGGAAGACAAAAGGTATGTTCCTCGCCCTCAAAGCGAAGGCCAATTCGAAGCTGGGCCCGCCGCCGAGGTTAACATCCAACAGTGCACAGTCAGGTCGCTTTTCTTCCAAAATGGCGGCAAGGGCATCCTGGGGGCTGCTAACGGGACCAGAGACGAACGCCCCGGCACTCTCGAGGATTTGCTGGGTATCGTCGGCCAAGTAAAAATCATCTTCGACGATCAGCACCGTACGGCCGGCGAGCAGCTCGACGCTCATGAACTATTCCTGCTGGCACTGAGGAGGTCAGCGGGCACGTCAGTTTGCAGGACGCTTTCGCTCGGCTTGAGCGGGAGGGCAATGCGGCAATGAAGACCGCCGGCGGTCAGGCGCATCTCGCCCGTGCCCTTCAACTCAAACGGGACACGACGCGTGATCAGCTCTGTTCCGAATCCCTTTCGCATGTCTCCACGCGGTGAGATCTCCATACCGCTTTCTTTCCAGTGGAACTGCAGCCAGTCTTGGCCTTTTCGCTCTCTGCGCTCCCAACGCACGGCGATTTGGCCACCGGGCGCGCCAATAGCGCCATATTTCGCAGCGTTTGTGGCGAGTTCGTGGATTGCCAATGTCAGCACTTCAGCGGCTTTCGGCATGAGCAGGACGTGCGGCCCCTCGATTGAAATTCGCGAGGGATCGGCGGCTTGTGCCAGCAGTTCGTCGCGCACAATGCTATCCAGAACGACACCTTCTCCGGCCCAGCGTGTAAGCAGGGTCTGGGTGCGCGCCAACGCGGCAATGCGACCGCTTAGCCGTTCTCGAAACTCCTGCGTTGTTCCCCCGGTGTCGCCCCTCTTCACGAGGGAGGCGACCGTCGCCAGGACATTGCGGACGCGATGCTGTAGCTCGGCGGTCAGCACCGCCTGGCGCTCCTCATTGCGCTTGCGCTCGGTTATGTCCTTGCCGATCTTCAAGAACCCTCGGATAGTTCCATCGTCATTGCGAAGTGCCACCGTCTGGCCGTCAAGAAAAACGCGCCCTCCGCTCTTGCTCTTATGCCAGCGAATATTGGGAGCGACGCCGTCGGAGCGAGCGCGGCTGAGTTCATGCTCCGGCACGCCATTTGCCTGGTCCTCGGGCGTAAAGATGGAGGAGGTTGGCTTGCCAATCATTTCGTCTGCGCTCCAGCCGAACACAGCGGCCGCGCCCGGCAGCCAGTCGGTGATGGTGTCGTCCGGATCGCTGAAAATGATCGCATAGTCGCGGGCGTTTTCCACGATCAACCGGAAGCGTTCATTTCCATGCTCCAGTTCGCTGAGCAGCCTTCGAAGGTCATATTGGCGTTGACGCCCGCGTAGCGCTGCACGCGTGGAACTGGTCAGAGTAATCGCCTCAACAGGGCGTTCCAGCAGCGTAACGTTGCCGAGCGATGAAACAAGATCGGCTCGCCAGGCGGCGGCCCGTTGGTGGGCCAGATGGCTCGTGAGAATGATGAATGGCAGGTCTGACCAGACCGGCTGGTTCTGTGTCCAACTGATCAACGCGGGAATATCTCGGCCAAACAGGCCTTCTTCCGTGGCGATCACGGCAAGGCATTGCGGTCCTAAACGTGTGACCAAAGCGGAAAAGTCGGCACACACGATCGCCGCAATTCCGATGCGCGATAGAATTTCCACTGCTGCCGGTCCATCCCGCCCGATGGGAGCCAGCACAAGGACGGCGCTGCCGTCCATGTCAGCCCCGATCCCCTGGTAACGCGCACCGTTGGTAGCTCCTGATCGCCATTGTAGATCGGTGTGCCCGAGAAAATACCGGAGAATTGCGTCAGCGGCGGACCGAGTGCAATGCCCGTCGGCGTCAGCTGGAATTCACGGATCGTATGCTCGTGATTGCTGCTCCGCTTCTTGACCACAGAAAGTGCCCGTCGGACCGAGCCGCCGAATTCGAAATAGCGCAGCATAAGCACCGCGTCGCTGAGATAGCTGATGTCGAGTGGAGTAGCCATGGGGCCAACCAGGCCATGCTGAGCCAGTATCAAAATGGTCGTTACTCCCTGCTGCCCGAGATACGTCAACAACTCGTGCATCTGCAGGATCAAGAAGCGCTCATCGGGCATCGCATTGAGGTAGCCGTTCAAGCTGTCGATCACGACGATCCGGGCACCGTCGCGCTCGACGCTCGCCCGTACGCCTGCGGCGAATTCGCCGGGGGACAGCTCAGCGGGGTCGATCTGCTGGAGCCGTATTTTTCCGGCGGCCAATGCCTCCTCCAGCGGCATTCCCAACGTTTGCGCTCGCCCCTCTATAGTGCCCAGTCCCTCATCAAAAGCGAAATAGACGGCGTGCTCGCCACGGTCGGCTGCAGCCAGCGCAAATGTCAAAGCCAGTGACGATTTCCCCACCCCGGCGCCGCCGATGAAGAGGGCATTGGTTCCCCGCTCGATCCCACCGCCGAGCATTTTGTCAAGTTCTGCGTTGCCGGTCGGAGTGGGATCTCCCGCAAACTTGGTATGGTGCTCGGCTGCAATAAGCCGCGGGAAGATCCTGAGCCCGCCCTTGACGATCGTGAAGTCATGGTAGCCGCCGCGGAACCGAATACCGCGCATTTTGATTACGCGGATGCGACGGCGCTCGGCCCCATAATCCAAGGCGAGCTGTTCGAGGTTGATCACGCCATGGCAGATCGAGTGCAGTTGCAGATCGGAGTCCGCCGATGAGAGGTCGTCCAGCAGCACCACCGTGCAGCGGCGCGCGGCGAAAAAGTGCTTGAGCGCGAGAACCTGGCGTCGATACCGCAACGAGTTCTGTGCCAGCAGACGCAACTCGGAAAGGCTGTCGAAGACGACTCGCGAGGGATTGAGGGCCGCAACCTTCTCGAACACAAGGTTCGTTGTTTCGCTGAGCTCAACTTCGGCCGGATGAAGGATCGTCAGTTCGCGTTCGGGATCGAGAGAAGTTTCGGGCGGGACCAACTCGAAAAGCTCGATTCCGTCCAGCGTCCAGCCGTGCCTCTTGGCGACCAACGCCAGCTCACGACGTGTCTCTGACAGGGTGACGTAGAGGACGCGCTCGCCAAGCTGCACGCCCTGGAGAAGGAATTGAAGCGCGATGGTTGTTTTGCCGGTGCCGGGGCGGCCTTCGTAGAGATACATCCTGTCGGGATCGAGTCCGCCGCCCAAGATATCGTCGAGGCCTTCGCTGCCTGTGGACACCCGCTCTGTGCCTATCTCCTCCGCTCCGAAGATTTCCCCCTCAGCGATGTCATTGGCCGCCACGTCTTCGTCCCTCACATGCAAGCGACGGGATACGCTGGCCCGCCCAACCGAAAACGGCAAAACCAAGCTCTGGTTCCCCTGGCTCCTCTGTCTGCCGCTCGGCCGAAAGGGCGGCCGGGGCCGCCAACTTCGTTTGTTGTCAGCTAATGAAGCTTGCTAGCGTCCGACCCGAATGGTCTGGTTCCTGGTTGACTCCGGCGTGGTGGAGTTGCACCTGGTTACGGCCCGCTTGCTTGGCCAGATAGAGCGCTGCGTCGGCGTGACGCTGTAGCTGCTCCGGTGAGATGGCCTGGTCCGCGCTCTGAACCGCTACTCCAATGCTGAGGGTGACGCGGCGAACGCGAGACCCTGGGTTGGGAATGGCTGCGGCCTCAATGCTCTTTCGAATGCGTTCGGCCACCGAGGTCGCCTCTTCCTCGGTCACCCCAGGCAATAGCACGAGGAACTCTTCGCCGCCGTAGCGGGCCAGGAGATCGTGATCGCGCCTGACGTTTTCCTGGATAATTCGGGCGACCTCGACCAGACAGCGGTCGCCTTCGGAATGGCCGAGGTGATCGTTGAGCTTCTTGAAGTGGTCGATGTCGCACATGAGCATTGCGGCACCGTCAAGGCAGCGTTTGTCGCTTCCCCAGATGCGGCCGAGCGTTTCCGTCATCCAGCGCCGGTTGGCGATGCCGGTGAGCGGATCGGTCCTTGCCAATGTTTCCAACCGCTGGTTCGCTTTAGCCAGTTCGGCAACCCGGCGGCGATCGCGAAGCTCAAACAGGAAAGTCTTCTGAGCCAGAATTGTCATGATGCGTCGCGCGGCGACGGTTGCGAAGATACCACTGGCGAAGAACAGTGTCGCAGCCACGGCGCTTCCCAAGCCGATGGCCGGGTTCTGCAGCTGAAACACGAGATACAGCCCGAGCGCCAGCCCGGCGATGGCCACCGTCCAGGCCAGCGGGATACCGAAGATAATGATGGCGGTAATGGCAACGAACAGCATGACATTCAATTGCCGTTCATAGAACTCGCCACCAGCGCTTACGCCGACCAATGCGACGGACAGCAGGATGAGGAACATGCCCGCAATCAGGGAGGTTCCTTGCAGCCAGGCCGCCTGCGGTTTTCGCCAGGCGAAAACAACGGCCACTGCCACGGGCGGGATGATGGCGCCCGGCAGCAGCATGGAGTGCGCGACAGACCTTGGCAGCATCAGCATGTTGAGCGCCAGGGTTGGCACGTCAAGCAAGGCCACCCAGGTCATCCAAGAGCGAATGATTTTCGCCGTTTGCGGCCAGACACGTGCCCGAAAGCGGTTCTTTATTTCGCCTTTTAGGCGGATGTCGCGCGTGCGGCGCGCCAGAAGCCGGTCGACTTCGGCGGCGAGGGCAGGGCTGTCATGCCCCTCGAGGTGCATCGGATCTGACACGGCCGCTAAGCTCTAGAATGCTTCATCGTCGAACTCGTCTGACCCATTGGGCCGCTAAGAGCGCGCTAGCATGCTTGGTTAAGATGAAGATTTGATTTCCAGCGGCGATCGCACGGCAATCAGCTCCTGAGCCGCGATCTGCTCATCCCTTTTTTGCGAATGCCCACACCATGACCGGGTACTCCTCGTCATTGCTGAGATCCCGCCACAGGCCGTAGGCCCGCACCGGCCCGCCGATGTGCGCCCTCGCGCAGGCCTTGTTGCCCCAGCCGAAGACCTGCACGTCATTTTCTGCGAAGCCGCCCTCGATCATGACCTGCTTCAATCCCGCCGGCGTCCAGCGGTTGTAATCATGCGGCCGTGCATGCACCCGGAACAGGAAAGGCGTGGCGACCATCGCCCAGCCGCCTTGCTTGGTCATTGCGTGGATGTTGGCGGCGGCCGCGAGCGGCCGCTGAACGTGCTCGAGCACCTGGTCGGCGATGACAATGGAAAATTGCTCGTCAGTGCGGTCGCGGCAGATGTCGAACTCGGGGAAATCAACCGAGCGGTAGTTCGGGCACATCGCCCGCCAGTAGCGGTTCCAGCCGGGTGAGATTTCGATGACGTCGCGGGATTTGCGATTGGCCGCTTCGAGGAAGGCCGTGAAAGCTTCGATCTGGCGAATGCGCAGCCAGTTGCGCGAATCATAGCCGATCAGCCGTTTCACCGCGCGCTTGCCACGGTCCTTCAGCGCGCCGGCAAGGCTCGTCGTCATTTCGGCCTCCTCCTTAGCCCGCCGCAACTGGTGCTACATCGCAAAGAGTACAAAAGAATGACGCGAGCGAACGCAGCCTCTCTTCGGGTCGTGCGCTGACGATGAGGTGCAGCCGCCTTCCAAGCCGCTGCCTAGTCGCGATATTTGCGCGGGAGCTAATCCACACTTGTCGTTCGTCAGCTTGGGGGTATGGTTGCAACGTTGGGACAAACAGGGGACGCGAGTTTGCCTCGTCGATCGGCACGAGCCCATCTGCTTGGACTAATCGCGGCCGCCGTGTTGCCGGTCTGGCTGTTTGCTGCCTACCTGTTCGTCGCCTACGCCCTGCATGAGCAGCACCGCATCGAGCAGGAGGCGCTTTGGACTGCTCGTCAGGTGTCGCTGATCGTTGACGGCGAGCTAGCAATCATCAAGACGAGCCTCGATGGCCTCTCCAAGTCTCCTGGTCTCGCCAATGGTGATCTGCCCGATTTTGCCAACGAGGCGAGACGCCTCGTCCAGGGTACGGATCAGGTAGTCACGCTGCGTGATCTCGCTGGCCGCGTCTTGGCAAGCACGCAATCAGCCAAGGGCTCCGAGCCTTCGGCCGAACCGCTGACGCCCGAGGAGCGCGAGCACCTGGATCTTGCTGGCGTGCTGGTCAGCAACGTGTTCGCCGCGCCGGGATCGAACGAATATCGCATCGCAGTCACCAGACAAGTCTCGGGCTCAAAAGGCCAGCCGCTGCTGCTTTCGATGTCGGTCCCGACTGAGCGTGTTCGCCTCGTCATGCTGCCAGCTGTACCGCAAGGGTGGACGGTCGGTGTCGGTGATCGTGAGGGCAATTACGTTGCGAGATCGAAGCTGCACGATCAGTGGACCGGCAGGCCGGGTCTGCCCGAATATGTGAATAAGATCGTCGGCCGCTCCGGTACTTTCCGGTCCAGCAATTTCGAAGGCACCACGCTGCTGGCCGGTTACTACCGATCGCCGTATTCGGACTGGTTCTACACCGCCAATGTTCCGCTCTCAGATGTTCAGGCGCCTCTGTGGTGGTCGCTCGCACAGATTGGCGCAACAGGCCTCACCGCGCTGCTTGTTTCGCTGGCTCTGGGCTACGTGGTCGGTAAAACCTTCACCAAGGCCACAGTGGACCTCGCCGCGCGCGCCGATGCGCTCGGCGCAGGGGGCGAGGTCGACCCCATGTCGACGTCTGTCGCCGAGTTCGACTCGGTTGCACAGGCGATGATCAAAGCCGGGCGCGCAATCGCGGAACGCACGCGCGAGTTGGAAACAGTTCTGGAAACGGTGCCCGCAGCGGTCTGGTTCACTTATGACCCGGAGGCCCGCCAGGTGATACGCAATCGGTTCGCTGCGGAATTGATGGGGCTGCCGACAGAGTCTCGGAAAACCTTCGGCAGGCCTGAACTCGTGATCGACACGCTGGCCTATAAAGACGGCCAAAGTGTCAGCCGGCAGGATCGCCCGCTGAGCAGGGCGATGCGCGGCGAAGAAACCGACAGCGAAGAATTCGCCTACAAGCTGCCATCGGGGGAGCAACGTTACCTGCTTTCCAGCGCCCGGCCTATCCGCAGCGCGGAAGGTTCAATTATCGGCGCGGTGCAGATCAGTCTCGACATCTCCGAACGCAAGCGCGGCGAGGAGCAGCGTCAACTGCTGGTCAAGGAGCTGAACCATCGGGTCAAGAACACATTGGCCGTGGTTCAGGCGATAGCGGGGCAGACCATCCGCAACGCCACCAGCCTTGCCCAGGCGGGAGCGGCACTTTCCAGCCGGTTGATCTCTTTGGCCAAGGCGCACGATCTCCTTACTCGGGAGAACTGGAGCGGCGCCGATCTCCAGACCCTCATCGCGGCGTCGATCGAGCCCCACGCGCCGCTTGCCCGGTTCGATCTCTGCGGCGAGGAGGTTTGGCTGGCTGCGAATATCGCGCTCTCCCTCGCGCTGGCCCTTCATGAGCTCACGACCAACGCCATCAAATATGGAGCACTGTCGAATTCGACGGGATCGATCTCGATCTCGTGGAAGGTCGTGGAAGGCGAGACGAGCCGGTTCCTTGAACTGGATTGGCATGAGAAAGGTGGCCCGCCCGTTGCCCGTGGCAAACGTGGGTTCGGCACGGAGCTGCTGCACAGGATATTCGAGTATGAGGGCGGCGACGGCGTTACCTTGAACTACGAACAGTCAGGTCTGCATTGCGCTTTTCGCGTGAGCCTCGATCGTGGGAAGGGGACGGTTCCACCGGGGACCGAAGCCTTGCCGGCTGATCTCCCCAAGTAAGGAGATCAGCCGATCGGCGATATCAATAATCGCCGCGGTAATACCGGTCGTCGCAGGGCGCGGTGTAGATCTGGCCGTAGCGGTCCCGATAGCGGCAGAGCTGCTCGCCGCGGCGCTGCGGGGTCGTGGCGCTGCCGACGACGGCGCCGAGCAGCGCGCCGCTTGCCGCACCGATCACCGTCGACTTG
>NZ_RZSR01000591.1:0-3811 GCF_004023265.1 Mesorhizobium sp. M1A.F.Ca.IN.020.06.1.1 | reverse complement strand
GTGCATCCTGACGTCGAAACTGTCGATCGCGCCAAAAAGCCGTCGCGCTTCCTCATAGACCGATTGCCCCTTGGGGGTCAGCCTGAAACCGGCGCGCCCCCGTTGGGCCAATGTGAGCCTGAGGCGAGCCTCAAGCGCGGTAAGATGGCCTGAGATAGTGGAAAGCGAGATGTTGAGCTCATCCTGCGCGGGAGCAAGACCGCCCGCCTCCACGATCGATGTGAAGATCTTCAGCAATCGGATGTCGGCTGCGTCGAATGCCATGGGACGGCGCGCCTGTTGCTGGTCAAATCCCTAGTTGACGGCCACAAAGAACTTTGTGGCCGGTTCGACCGTCAACCAATCGCCCTTCCAGTTCTTTGGCACGACAAAACCCTCGCCGGGTCCGAAGATCAGTTCGTTCCCCTGAGTGTCTCTCAACCCGACCTTGCCCGTGAGGATGGAACAGATCTCCGTGTAGGGCCAGCGCTCGAAGCTGATTGTCCCCGGCTCCCCTACCCAGTAGCCGACGGTCACATGGTCGGAGTTCTGCTCGTGACAGCGATATTCCGTTTCCGACCAGCCCGGCGAAACGCCGTCGTAGTCGGAAAGCGGCGGCACGAACGAGTTGGAAGGGGAGGCCGTGAGGCGCACGATCGCACCAACGCCCTGCTTATCTGAACCTGCACCAGGCATTCATGTCCTCCTCAAAAACAGTGAACCGGTTCTAAATAAGCTCAAGCCGCGCAATTGCACAATAGCCGGCGCGTGGCGGGCTGGTCGATTGCAGGATATAAATCTCTGAACAATTTCATATACTTATAAGAAACGCCCCTAATTACTTTGGATTCCCCCAAACCTTTGTTCGAGAGAATGTAATGTGAACGGAAATGCGAGTGTGGTCGGCTGGTCTTGCCGTAAAAAACAAGCTTTGACGGGAAACCGGCTGAACGCAGGGACCGAGATCGGACCTGGCCATAAGCTCTAAATGGGAGTTGGAAAATGTTCTATTCAAGCAAGCCGACCGCGTTCATGTGCGCTGTCATGTGTGGCGCGCTGCTCGGATACTTAACCACATCCGCATCCGCGGACGGCGTGAAGACGCCCGAACGCATCAAATCAGCTGGCAAGATTGTCTTCTGCACCGATGTGGGGTTTCCCCCCTGGGAGATGTATGATCCCAACACGCAGCAGCCGACCGGCTTTGATGTCGATATGGCGGCGGCCGTGTCGAAGGAGATGGGTGTCAAGAGCGAGCACAAGAACATCGGCTTTGACGGGCTGATCCCGGCTCTGCTGGCTAACCAGTGCGACGCCATCATCTCGGGCTTCTACGACAAGCCGGAAAGGGCAAAGGTGGTCGATTTCGCCGATTACGCCAAGACGGGAAGCTCGATCATCGTGAAGGCCGACAGCAAGCTGGACGCCAAGACCTTGCAAGACTTCTCCGGAAAGAAGGTCGCGGTGGGCATCGGCACCGCCGGCGAGACGACGATGAATGAAGTCAACGAGGCCCTGAAGGCCGCGGGCAAGGACGAAATCAAGGTCGTCGCCGTTCAGACCAGCGCGGAGGCTTTCCAGCAGTTGATGGTCGGACTGGTGGACGGTTACCTCGGATCCACCGACCAGGCAGGGTACTATAACAAGCAGCAGCCAGGAAGCGTGAGGCTCCAGGGCGATGTCGTCGTCGCGTTCCCGACGGGCATCGCCACGCGTCCCAACGACAAGGAACTGCATGAGGCCTTCGCCCAGGCGATCAAGGCGATCCAGGCGAACGGGACCTATGACGGCATCCTGAAGAACTGGGGATTCGAGGCGCTCGCCCTCCGCTAGCTGGTAAACCCAAGGGTCTGGCGCGCTGCGCCGGACCTTTCCTCTGGCTTTTTTAGGATTTGGACGTTGGGAAATCTCAATCTCGATCCGGAGTTTTTCGTCCGGTATCTCTTCAACCCGCCATCGATGGTCTGGTGGGGTCTCGTGATGACGATCGTGGTGTCGGCGGTCGCGATGGTGCTCGGAATCATCGTTGGCCTTCTCATCGCGCTTGCGCGGATGTCCCGCTTTGCCGCGCTGCGCAACTGGGCAAAGCTGTATCTCTGGTTCTGGCGGGGGACGCCGCTGCTGGTCCAGCTTGTATTGATCTACACCGGTGTGGCCGCTTCCGGCATCTATATGTATCCGGACCTGAACATCGGGCCGCTGCATGTTTCGGGAGCGCTTCAGGCCGCGATCCTTACGCTTGCGCTCAACGAGGCGGCATACATGTCCGAGATCTTCCGGGCGGCCATTTCGGCCATCGATAAGGGTCAGTTCGACGCTTCCAAGGCCATAGGAATGACGCCGGGGATGGCGATGCGCTGGATCATCATGCCGCAGGCCGCCCGTATCGTCATGCCACCTCTGGGCAATGAAGTGACGCTGATGATCAAGAGCACCTCGCTGCTTGCCGTAATCGGCATCAGAGAGCTTTTCGGAACGCTGCAATCGCTCAATGCCGCCACGTTCCGCACCTTCGAGCTCTTTGCCATCGCTGCCATCTGGTATCTGATCTTGACCACCATCATGGGCGCGGTTCAGCGCGTGCTGGAGGCTCATTTCTCGCGGCACGAATGGGATCACGGCGCCGCGACCGAGCCGGATCGTACGCTCATCGACGTCAGGAAATAAGAAATAATATGACTCAGGACCCTATTGTCCAAATCCAGGACGTTCACAAATCTTTTGGTCGCCTCGAAGTCCTGAAAGGCATCACGTTCGACGTTTCCGTCGGCGAGGTGGTCTGCCTGCTGGGTGCGTCGGGTTCCGGCAAGACGACGCTCGTTCGCTGCATCAATCATCTGGAGACGATCAACAAGGGCAAGATCCTCGTTGCAGGCGAGATGATGGGATATCGCCAGGAAGGCGACAGGCTCAAGGAACTCTCCGCCAGGAAGATCGCCGCGCAGCGCCAGCACACGGGGATGGTGTTCCAGCGGTTCAATCTGTTCCCGCACATGACGGCGCTGGAGAACATCTCCTGCGGGCCAATCCGCGTCCAGAAACGGCCAAGACCAGAGGTAGAGGCCGAGGCAAGGGGCTATCTCAGTCGCGTGGGTCTCGCCAACAAGGCAATGAGCTATCCGGGGCAGCTTTCGGGCGGCCAGCAGCAGCGCGTCGCGATTGCCCGCGCGCTCGCGATGAAGCCGAAGGTTTTGCTGTTCGATGAGCCGACAAGTGCTCTCGACCCCGAGACTGTCGGCGAAGTCCTCGAGGTCATGAGGAGCGTGGCCAAAGCCGGCATGACGATGATTGTCGTCACCCACGAGATGGCCTTCGCAAGAGAGGTTGCCGACCGGATCGTGATGATGGACCGGGGGGTGGTCATTGAAACCGGCACGCCCGAGGAATTTTTCAATGCTCCCAAGAACGAGCGTACGCGCGCGTTCCTCAGGGGATTTGCGTGAGCGCGGTCTGGCCCAATCTTTCGGCTTTCGAGCCAAACCCCGATCTGGCCGGCTTCCGGCCGGCCATCGGAAGACAGGGTCTGGTCAGTTCGCCGCATGCGGGCGCGTCTCGGATCGGGCTCGACATTCTTCGGCAGGGCGGAAACGCGGTCGATGCAGCGATCGCAACAAGCGCGGCCTTGGCCGTCTATACGCCGATGCAGTGCGGTCCCGGGGGTGATGCCTTCTGGTTGATCGCGTCGTCAGATGGCGACATGTCAGCAATGGACGCATCCGGACCGGCCAGCCGCAATGCTGATCCGGTCAAGCTCCGCAAGCAAGGCTTTCTCTCCATCGAAGAAAGGTCAGCCTACTCCGTGACCGTGCCTGGGGCGGTCGACGGCTGGGCT
>NZ_RZSR01000590.1:0-3818 GCF_004023265.1 Mesorhizobium sp. M1A.F.Ca.IN.020.06.1.1 | reverse complement strand
GTCGTCACCATCGACGATCCTCGTGCCCTTCACACCCGGGAACTCGCTGGCGATCTCAGAGGCCTGCGCGAGGGCTGCTTCCATGTCGAGGCCCTCGACGGGCTTGATCTGGATCGTCGCCTCGCGCGAGATCTGGTTCTCCCAGACCGAGGCGGTGTCGCGCACCAGCGTCACGGCGCCGAAGGTTAGGCAGGACAGGAAGGTCATGATGGCGATGACCAGCACCAGGGCCCGGCCGGCGATGTTGTGCGCCGGCACGATCGGCGCCATCTTGCGCTGGACACGGCGAACGACAGCCGGCGTCTCGACGGCTTCCTCGTGCAGGTGATCGGCCGGAAGTTCAGTCATAGACGTCCAGCCTTCCGCCGGCCAGAATCATGCGCCGCGCATCGACCTGCTCCATCAGGCCGAGGTCGTGGGTTGCGATCACCACGGCGGTGCCGAGCCGGTTGAGCTCGATAAAGAGCCTCAGCAGCCGGCGCGCCAACGGCGGATCGACGTTGCCGGTCGGCTCGTCGGCAAGCAGGATCTCCGGCTGCTCGATCAGCGCGCGAGCGATCGCAGCACGCTGCTTCTCGCCGCCCGACAGCACCGGCGGCAGCACATGCATGCGCTCCCCGAGGCCAACCCATTTCAGGAGCTCGGTGACGTCGGTGCGATAGCTCGCCTCCTCGCGCCCGCGGACGCGCAACGGCAGCGCCACGTTCTCGTAAGTGGTCATGTGGTCAAGCAGGCGGAAATCCTGGAACACCACGCCGATGCGGCGCCTGAGCAGCGGCAACTCGCCGCGCGAGATGCGCGAACGATCCTTGCCGAAAATGGTGATCAGGCCGCGCGTCGGCTTCAGCGACATGAAAAGCAGGCGCAGCAAGGTGGTCTTGCCGGCGCCCGAGGGGCCGCTCAGGAACTGAAAGGAGCGCTCCGGAATGTGCAGGGAAATGTCGCGGAGGATCTCCGGACCCATGCCATAGCGGAGGCCGACATTTTCGAAGCGGATCACGTTCGGCGACCTGAAACCTTAGGCGGCATCCCGCCAGCCTGTTCTCTGCCAAGACCATCGGCCGGCATGGTTAATCGTTGGTTAATTTCTGCGCGCTTTCGACATTTCACAGCAGTTCCGGTGGGGAAGCGTTAACCATTTGCGTTTACCCAAAAGCAACGAAGATTGCACTGGGGCCGTAATGGCTGAGGATAGAACCGCGCGCTCTGTTTCCGGCGAAATCATGACCGGCACGGCGACAAAGGCCGCGCCGGAGCGCGTCATCCTCGACACCGATGTCGTCGATGCCGACTATGTGGTGCTGCCGCGATTCGCCGCCCGTTCGGAACCGCTTGCGGCGCCGTTGCCGCCGCAAGCGCCCTCGACGCCATCCATCGCTGGCATGGGCATGCTGCGCAAACCGGAGGCTGCGCCGGCGCGGCCGGCCTCGCGTGGCGGTCCAATCTTCTGGGCCGCCGGAGTGGGCGCCGCACTCGTGGCTTTCTGGGTGTCGGGCGGTCATGCCCTGGTGCGTCAGAGCCCCTTCTGGGCGGCTGCGCAGCCGGCAAGCGCGCTCAGCATTTCCGGTGTGACGTCGCGAATCGATGCCTCGGGGCTGAAGCCCATCCTGTTCATCGACGGCGAGGCCGCCAATGACGGCGTACGGGCGGAGTCGCTGCCGCCGCTCGAGATCCGCGTCACCGACAATGCCAGCAATGTCATCCGCTACAGGTTGGGGACATCCAACCGCTCGCTGGCGCCCGGCGAAAGATTCGGCTTTTCCAGCCGGCTCGATGTCCCTAGAAACGGCGTGAAGGCCGTATCGGTCACCTTCGCCGGGTAGGGGCATCGATATTCAGGTGATGCCGGCCTGCAATTAGTGGTTTCCTGCGCTTAGGTGCTCACGTGCTTGAGTACGCTCTGCACCGGTTCTCGGAACCCGCTATTTTGGGTTCGGCCTGACCTGAATATTGATGAACCTAGCCCTTCCGGCGTTGCAGGCGATTCTGAAGGAAAAAGCTATGCCAGTTGTACGCGGCAAGGACATCGAGGTCCTGTTTTCGGCGTCGGCGATCGCCCGGCGCAATCTCGAGCTCGCCAAGGAAATCGCCGGGCGCGACTATCACGACCTGCTTGTGATATCGATCCTGAAAGGCTCGTTCGTCTTTGCCGCCGATCTTATCCGCGCCATGCACGACGTCGGCCTGTCGCCCGAGGTCGAATTCATCTTCATCTCCAGCTACGGCGCCGGCACCACAAGCGGCGAGGTCAAGGTGCTGCGCGACATCGACAACGAGGTCGCCGGCCGCGACGTTCTTTTGATCGACGACATCCTCGAATCCGGCAAGACGCTTTCCTTCACCCGCGACCTGATGCTGTCGCGCGGCGCCAGGAGCTGCGCCATCGCGGTGCTGCTCGACAAGCGCATGCGCCGCCAGACCACGCTCAACGCCGATTATGTCGGCTTCGACTGCCCCGATTATTTCGTCGTCGGCTACGGCATGGACGTCGCGCATGCTTTCCGGGAATTGCCGTTTGTCGGGGTCGTGAAAGGCGACAAGTAAGGTCGCGCCGAAAGAGGCCGCATAGACGTTTCAAATTTTCAGAAAACGTCAACGTTTCGGCGGCATCTATCTCGGCATGGCAAAGCTTTTGATCGTCGAGGACGATGAATCCGTCCGCACCCTCGCTGCCCGCGCGCTGGAGCGTGATGGGCACAGTGTCACCATCGCCGCCGATGGCGCGCAGGGGCTCACCCTGATCCGCCAGCAGCGCGGCAGCTACGATCTCGTGGTATCCGATATCCGCATGCCGGAGATGGACGGCATCGAGATGGCGACCGCGGCGGCAAAACAGTTTCCGGCCATGAAGATCATGCTGATGACCGGCTATGCCGACCAGCGCGAGCGCGCCGAGGAATTGAACGGCATCATCCTCGACGTCGTGCAGAAGCCGTTCACGCTTGCCGAAATACGCGCCCGCGTCGGACGGGCATTAAGCTGCTTCGCTTGATCGTTCAGACGGCATCGCCGGTCGCTGCGATTGCAGGTGCTGCGCCGCGTCGGCGCTCACCGTTCAGTGCGGCCAGACCGGCGCCGATGATCAGCGCCGCGCCCAGCACCGTCGTTGACCGCGGGACCTCGGCGAAGAACAGGAAGCCCCACAGCGGCGACCAGAGGATGCCCGTGTATTCGAAGGTTGCGACCCGGTTGGCGGGCGCCATCCGGTAGGCCTGCGACAGCAAGATCATGCCGGCGGAGGCAACGAAGCCGCAGGCCGCCATCTTCAGGAAGTCCGGCAGCGCCGGCCAGACCCACGGCCGCACCAGGAAGTCGAGGCTCGGGTGGCCCGCATGGGTAATGCCGGCAAGATGAAACACCGCGGCCACCGCCACAGCGCCGGTGAGATAGGCGCCGTTCTGGTAGAAGGCCATCACCGTCGAGGATTCGGTCTCGCCGATCCGGCGCGCCATCAGTTGCGAGAACCCGTAGAGGAATGCCGAGCCGAGCGACAGCAGTGCCGCCCAGTCGAACAATCCGGCGCCCGGACGCAGCATCACGACCACGCCCACGAGGCCGATCAGCACCGTCGTCAGCGTCCGCCAGGAGACGTGCTCGCCGAGATAAGGCCCGGCAAGCAACATGATGAAGAGCGGCGCCATGAAATAGAGCGCTATCGCGTCGGCCAGCGAGAGGGCGGCAATCGCCAGATAGTAGACGGTGTAGGAGCTGAATTGGATGAAGCCGCGCAGCGTCAGCATGCCCGCTCGTTTCGACAGCAAGGCTGTCAGGCCGACATCGGCCTGGACGATAACGATCAGGATCGGCAGCGCCACGAG
>NZ_RZSR01000589.1:0-3820 GCF_004023265.1 Mesorhizobium sp. M1A.F.Ca.IN.020.06.1.1 | reverse complement strand
GGCCGTAGAGATGGGTGACGGCGAAGCCGGCATCGGCCATGCCGGAAAGCACCGCCTCGGGCGGCGGCGCGGCGGCCGTGTTGAAGGTGACGGTCTGGGCAAACTGGCGCTTGTCCTCGTCTTTCGCGTTGATCAGCACCGACATGACGATCGGCGCGCCGCAAAGATGGGTAACGCGATGGTCGGCGATGGCGTCATAGATCGGCTTTGCCCGTACCCAGCGGAGGCAGACATGGGTGCCGGCTTGCACGGCGAGCGTCCAGGGAAAGCACCAGCCGTTGCAGTGGAACATCGGCAGCGTCCAAAGATAAACGGCGTGCTTGGCCATGCCCGCATGGATGGTGTTGGTGTAGGCCATCAGGGCGGCGCCGCGATGGTGGTAGACGACGCCCTTTGGATTGCCGGTCGTGCCGGAAGTATAGTTGAGCGAGATGGCGTCCCATTCGTCGTCGGGCATCGACCATGCAAAAGCCTCGTCGCCGCCGGCGACGAAGTCCTCATAGTCGAGCGAGCCGATCCGCTCGCCCTTCGGATAGGGCGCATCGGCGGCGTAGTCGGGGTCGTCATAGTCGATGACCAATGGCTTGGCCTTGGCCGATGCCAGCGCATCCCTGACCACGCCCGAGAACTCGCGGTCGACGATCAGCACCTTGGTGTCGGCATGGTCGAGCTGAAAGGCGATGACGGCGGCATCGAGGCGGGTGTTCAGCGAATGCAGCACCGCCTTCACCATCGGCACGCCGAAATGCGCCTCCAGCATCGGCGGCGTGTTCGACAGCATCACCGTTACCGTATCCCCCTTGCCGATGCCGTGCCTCGACAGCGCCGAGGCGAGCTTCAGCGACCGCCGCCAGAAATCGCGATAAGAGATGCGCTGGCTGCCGTGGATGATGGCGACATGGTCGGGATAGGTCTTGGCCGCCCGCTCAAGGTAGATGAGCGGCGTCAGCGGCTGGTGATTGGCGGCGTTCCGATCGAGATCCTGTTCGTAGGGATTGGCCATCCCATCCTCCCCAAAAGTCTTTTCGAGCTTTCTAACCGCAGGCCCGCGATCATGCCATCCCCCTGAACGACCGGGGAATGCTGTGACATGAGCGCTCGGTAGAATGGCTGCCCCGATCATGCCGCGCCGGAGGACGAATAACCCAGGCGGCTGGATTTGACTTTTGTCGAGAGCCGTGACTAATGTCAGCCGAGGAGGCGGCATGGCGATCCGACCGGCAGAACAGCTCATCCACAAGGCCGCCTGGCTTTACTATGCGCATGGTCTTCGCCAGGACGAAGTGGCGAACCAGCTCAAGATTTCGCGGGCATCGGTCGCCATGTATCTTCGCAAGGCGCGCGAGACCGGCATCGTCAACATCTCGACCTCGACGCAGCTTTTCACCGACGATGTCATTGCGCGCAGGCTGGAGGACGCCTTCAAGCTCGATGCCGTCTGGATCGCGCCGGAAAACGCCTATGTCGCCGACCCGTCGACCGACATCGCCGTCCTGGCGGCGAGCGTCTTCCTGGAACTGGTGAGTAAGGGCGACCGCATCGGCGTCGCCTGGGGCCGCACGGTCTACACCATCGCCGACATCATGTCCTATGCCGATCTGCAGGACGTCACCGTGGTGCAGCTCTGCGGCAATCTCGGCGCGCCCTATTCCTACCGACCCGATCAGTGCACGATGGAGATCGCGCGGCGGCTGAACGCCAAGGGTCTGAATTTTTACGCGCCGCTGGTGCTGTCCACGGAAGAATTGGCAGAGGGCCTGCGCGCCGAGCCGGTGATCCGCGACCAGCTTGCCGGCATCGGCGACTGCGATCTCGCGCTCTATTCCGTCGGCGCCGTGGACGCCGACAGCCATCTGGTCAAATGCGGCGCGCTGACGCCGGCCGAAATGGCCGCGCTCCGCAAGGAAGGCGCGGCCGGCGTCATCGCCGGACAGATCATCGATGCAAGCGGCGAGGCGCTCGACTGTAGCTACAACCGGCGGGTCATTTCCGCCGAGCTCGCCTCGCTGCGCGCCATCGGGAAGCGGCTGATGGTGGTGCAGGAGGACAGCAAGTTCGAGCCGCTGCTGGCCGCAATCGCCGGCGGCCTCTGCACGCATCTGGTGGTCGGCGCACATATGGCGGGGCGCCTCCTCGATCACGCCGGCGCGGTCAGCAAAAAGGCCTCGTAGGAAACCACCCTCGCCGCGTCTGTCATCAAGACGTCGCGGCTTCCTGTTCATGAGCAGACAAAATACGGAATCGGACGGAACGACATGAAGAACCTTTGGAACGACGCTGACGCGGAAAAGATGGTTGCCGACTACGCCAAGCAGGGCGTCCGCCGCGACCTTGCGCTGCGCGTCTACACGACCCGCCTGCTCGGCGGAGAGCCGCGGCTGGTGCTGCATGGCGGCGGCAATACTTCCTGCAAGACCAAGGCCACCGATCTGGTCGGTGACGAATGGGACGTGCTTTGCGTCAAGGGCAGCGGCTGGGACATGGCCGTCATCGAGCCGCAAGGCTTGCCGGCGGTGAAGATGGGCGCGCTGCTCAAGGCGCGCGCGCTGGACACGCTCTCCGACGAGGACATGGTGGCGCTGCAGCGTTCCAATCTCATCGACCCCGCCTCGCCGAATCCATCGGTCGAGACACTCCTGCACGCCTTTCTGCCGCTTAAATTCGTCGACCATACGCATTCAACCGCGATCCTTGCCATCGTCGACCAGGAGAACAGCAAGGCGCTGGTGAAGACGGTGTTCGGCGACAAAATGGGCTACGTGCCCTACATCAAACCGGGCTTCGAGCTCGCCAAGGTCGCGGCGGACGTTTTTGACGCCGACCCCAGCGTCGAAGGCCTGATCCTCGACAAGCACGGCATCTTCACCTTCGGCGACGATGCCAAGCAGGCCTATGACCGCATGATCCACTATGTGACCATCGCCGAGGACTATATCGCCAAGAACGGCAAGCCGCAGGCGACCAAGGCGGCGCTGCCGGTAAAGCTCGCCAAGGCGAGCGACATCGCGCCGACTCTGCGCGGCGCTGTCGCAGTGGCGCGCGGCGAAGGCCGCTTCGACCGCATGATCAGCGATTTCCGCACCTCGGATGCGATCGTCGATTTCATCAATTCGGCCAGGATCGCCGAGCTGGCCGGACGCGGCGTGTCGACGCCCGATCTTTCGATCCGCATCAAGACCGGACCGATGGCGGTCCCGGCTCCCGACGCCGACAAGCTCGGCGACTACAAGGCCGCCGTCCGCAGCCATGTCGAGGCTTTCGCCAAGGACTACCGCGCCTATTTCGAGACCAACGACGCGCTGGATGACGTCAAGCGCACCATGCTCGACCCGATGCCGCGGCTGACATTGGTGCCGGGCCTCGGCATGTTCGGCCACGGCCGCACGCTGAAGGACGCGAAAATCGCCTCCGATGTCGGCGAGATGTGGATCGAGGCGGTGCGCGGCGCGGAAGCCATCGGCAACTTCCAGCCGCTCTCCAAGGCCGACCTCTTCCCGCTCGAATACTGGTCATTGGAGCAGGCCAAGCTCGCCTCGAACAAGCCGAAGCCGCTGACCGGCCAGGTGGCGTTGATCACCGGCGGCGCCGGGGCGATCGGCGCCGCGACGGCGAAGCTGTTCGCCGCAAACGGTGCGCATGCGGTCATCGTCGATCTCGATCCGGCCAAGGCCGCGGAAGCGGCAAAGGCGGCGGGTAACAATTCGATCGGGGTCGGCGCCGACATCACCAGCCCGGCCGAGGTGCGCGCCGCCTTCGACAAGGCGGTCGCGGTCTATGGCGGCGTCGACATCCTGGTCTCGAATGCAGGCGCGGCCTGGGA
>NZ_RZSR01000588.1:0-3825 GCF_004023265.1 Mesorhizobium sp. M1A.F.Ca.IN.020.06.1.1 | reverse complement strand
ATCACTTCACGAGCGCGAAGCAGAGCCATGGGCAGGGAACGGCGGGTGCTGGGCGGCAGCAGAGTCAACTCTCCGAAAAGTTACAGTCCAGTACGACTCGCAACAGAAATTAACGCTCGCTCGCAGCTATATCCGCGATTTCTCCGAGAGCGGCAATCCCATCCCCGACGACCCCGTCGACATGGAGACCAAGCACTTGACATTCGGTCGCCAAGCCCTTGCCCCACATGGGGATCGAATATTCGGCGAATCTCGACGCGAAGGTCGAGATGAGCGAGCTTTGCGCGCTCGTTTCACGCATCATCCTCGAGACGCGGCCTGTTCGAGCCCGGCGCCGCGCGGGTGGGCGCCTTCCGTGCAGATGCCTATGCGATCGCGGACCGGCTGTCCGAGAACGGCTTCATCGACATGAACTTCCGCATCGGCAGGGGCCGCAGCGCGGAGGAGAAGAAGCGGACCGGCGAGGCGATCTTCAAGGGGTTATCGCGCGCGTTCTATGTCGACACGCTCGGCCTGCAGGTGAGCGACGAGACCAGCGACGCGATCTATCTGCGCGCGCTGGAGGAGCGCGGCCACGCCAGCCCGCGCGAGGCAGACCTGCGCTGGATCGGCGCCATCGTGTCGCAACGGCGAGGTGGAGGAGACGGGGCTCGGTGCCGGCGTGCTCGATCATCCGGCCAAGGGCATTGTGTGGCTCGCCGACCGGCTGCATCAGTACGGCATGCAAATCGAGGCCGGACAGGTGGTGCTGTCGGGCTCCTTCATCCGGCCGGTCGAATGCCGGCATGGCGATCGGATCGTCTCGGATTTCGGGCCCCTTGGTGCGATCTGACCGGCAATCCTCGCTCCGCGAATTTGCAAGCTGCGCGCTGCTCCAAAGAAAAAGGCCGGGCGCGAAAGCGGCCCGGCCAAGAAATGAAGGTCATCACCTTCAGAGGGGAACATCGCCCGGCGCAATGGGAGGAAAACACCGAGCGATGGCCTCTATTTGGGGCGGTTGCGGTATATTTTCCACGAACTGAATTCCAAAAACTGGCCAAAAGGCGAAAAAATATCGCGCGGGCAGCGGCAAAGCTCAGCCGGCCGCCGCTGCCTTTTCCAGAAGATCGGCATAGTGCTGCCGGGCTACGTCGGGATGCGACCTCAGACGGCTCTTCAGCACATTGGTTCCGACGTTTCGGAAGAGCGGGTTGTCGGGATCGCTGGCCGGCCCGCGCGCCTCAGCCGCCAGTTCCTGCGGAAGGTCGAGCAGCGGAATGGTCGCGTCGAGCCGGGCGCTGAAGAAGAACGGCACCGAAATCCGCTCGACGCCTGGCGGCGGTGTGACGACGCGGTGCACGGTTGCTCTCAGATACCCGTTCGAGGCGAGTTCGAGCAGCTCGCCGATGTTGACCACGAGCGTTTGCGGTATCGGATCCACATTCACCCAGTTGCCATCATATTCGACCTGCAGCCCCTTGTTCTCGTCCTGCAGCAGAAGGGTGAGGAAACCGCCATCCTTATGCGCGCCGACGCCCTGGTCGTCACCGGTGGCGTCGCGGCCTGGATAGCGCACGATCTTCATGCGGTGGTTGGGCTCGCCGCGATAGATCGGGTCGAAGGCGTCCTCCGGCTGATCGAGTGACAGCGCGAAGGCCTTGAGCAGCCGTATGGCTACCTCCGTCGCCTTGGTCTGCCAGGCAAGCAGCGCCGGCTTCAGTTCGGGCAACGCAGCCGGCCACTGGTTCGGCCCTTGCAGCCGCGTCCAGGCCGGCACGCTCGGCCCTTGCGAAATGGTCGCGCGCTCGACGCCGATGTCGAGCTGCTCGCGCCAGTCGGCCTTGCCCCTGGTCAGCTCGCCGCCGGCGCGCGTGTAGCCGCGAAACTGCGGCGACTTCACCATCTCGATGGCGAGCTTGTCGGCCTCCGACAAGGCAAAGAAGCGCCGTGCGGCATCGAGCACCGCGTCGATGTCCGGCTGCGTTATGCCGTGGCCGCTGAGATAGAAGAAGCCGACATCGCGAGCAGCGGTGCGCAGATCAAACAAGAAGGTCCGCAGTTCCGACTCGCCCTGCTCCAGTCGGTCGAGATCGAGCACCGGGATTATTCTGGCCATGGACAGCTTCCTCTTGGCGGCAACCGATTGTTTTTCGCAAGTCCGGACGGAATACCGCTGCGCCCTTTTCCTGGAATTGCTCTGGCGACCCCGCCGCACGATGACATGCGCGTCATTGCAGGTGAAGAAACGCGCCAACCAATCTCGTTGCAAACGGAGCAAGCCGCCGCTCAATTTCCGGGTTTTCGCGGCAAATTGCGTTCATTCGACTTCCGCTTCTCGCGTTTCGCCTATCCGCGATGATCCAGCCACGCGACCAGCCGGTCACACCACTGGATGCCGCAGACCAGCACGATCAGCACCACCACCGCCGCAATGACGCCGGTCTCGCGTCGGGGCGCGTTATTGCACGGTTCGTGGAATGGATCGTCAGAACGTCTCGACCCAGGGCCTCATCTCGACCTCGAAGCTCCAGGCGCTGCGATGCTGGCGGTGGACTGCGAGATAGGTCTCGGCGATCGCGTCCGGCGAGAGGCGGCGATCCGGCCGGTCTGGCTCGGCCGCCTGCCCGGGCGGCTCGATCTGGCCGTCGATGATGAAATGCGCGACATGGATGTTCTTCGGACCTAGCTCGCGCGCCATCGACTGCGCCAGCCCGCGCAGCCCGAATTTCGGCATGGCGAAGCCGGCCGAGCCGGAGAAGCCCTTGAGACTCGCGGTGGCGCCGGTGAACAGGATCGAGCCGGAGCCGCGCGCAACAAGCCGGCGCGCCGCCTGCTGGCCGACGAGGAAGCCGCCATAGGCGCCGACGAGCAGGGCCTGCTTGACCGCCTCCGGATCGAGCTCGGTGATCGGGCCGCGCGTGCGGCCGCTGGCGTTGAAGACGGCAATTTCGAGGGAGCCGGCCTTGTCGGCCGCCTCGAACAGCCGCGCGACGGAGGCGGCATCCGACACGTCCGTCTCCACCGCCCGCGCACCCGTCTCCTGAACCAGCGCGGAGAGCTTGTCGACATTGCGGGCGGCCAGCACGACGTGAAAACCTTGCTTGCCGAGGAGCCGCGCCAGCGAAGCGCTGAGGCCAGCTCCAGCGCCGGCGATCACTGCGACATCGGCGGCCATGTCGTTCCTCCTGCGAGTACGCGTTGTTCAGTTGAGGTCGATAATCGCACAAGCTCGCTCCTTCGGCGGCAAGAGGCAAGGACCAGGTTGCTCCGTTTTGGCAGTGCGAACACAAAGGCGGTGCACGGTGAGAGGTCCCGGCGCATCCGAAAGACTTGCCTGTCGCGCCGATCCGTCCGACACGTGGTCCAGCGGCGATTCGAGGAACGACCATGGAACCAATCTGGGCCGTCGGCCTGATGACCGGTACGGTGCTTGACGGCAATATCGACGTGGCGCTGATTAAAACCGACGGCGAGCGCATCGCCGACACCGGCACATACACACTGGCCCCCTACCCGCAATCGATCCGCACCCTGCTCGAAGAGACCCTGCGCCAAGCACGCGTCTGGAATTTCGAGGGGCCGGAGCCGACGATTTTTCGCGAGGCGGAGGAGGCGCTGACGCGCGCGCAGTCGGCGGCGGTCAGGGATTTGGTCGAAAGCCAGGGCATGACGATGGCCGATATCGGCGTCGTCGGCTTCCACGGCCAGACGGTGCTGCATCGCGCCCCGCAGCCGCGACGAATCGGCCGCACGCGCCAGCTCGGCGACGGCGAGCTGATGGCGGCCCTGCTTGGCACCAAAGTCGCCTATGACTTCCGCACGGCCGATGTGGCGGCCGGCGGACAA
>NZ_RZSR01000587.1:0-3825 GCF_004023265.1 Mesorhizobium sp. M1A.F.Ca.IN.020.06.1.1 | reverse complement strand
CTATTCAGCTTTGCTGCAATAAGCCTCGAGCCGGTAGCCGTCAGGGTCGATTACGAAGGCGGCGTAGTAGTTGTCGCCATAGGCGACGCGCAGGCCGGGCCGGCCATTGTCCTTGCCACCCGCAAGCAAGGCCGCCGCATGGAAAGCGTCGACGCCGGCGCGTGTCGGTGCGGCAAAGCAGAAGTGCAGGCCGGAGTCCGCGTCGGCCGGGACCGGCCGGCCGGCCTCATTGACCCAGAGTTCTACAGTCCTGGCGCCGTAGCCGAGCGAGCCGGGTGACTGGCTGAGGCACGAGTAGCCGAGGGGCTCCAAAGCGGCGTCGTAGAAGCGTTTCGAGGCGTCGCAGTCGCGGACGCCGATCGAGATATGGTCAAGCATCGTTTTCTCCATGATTACAGGTGGTTGATCGGTCAGGCTGGAGTCGAGCGCCGCGCCAGGAACTCGACCTCCATGCGCCAGGTTTTGCCGCCGTCATGCGAACGCTCGCCAAGCCAGCGGAAGGCGTTCTCGGTGATGTGCGAAAAGCTCCAGCGCACCGAGGAGCCGGTGCCGTCGGCGCCGATCTGCACGATTGTGTCGCCTTCGGCGCGGCCGAGCTGGCGGCTGTAATACTGGTTGCGCGGATCGCTCCAGAAGATATGCCAGGCGTCCGCGCCGGGGTCGTAGACGCGCAACGTCGTGCCGTAGAAGGTCCATGGCCCGAGAGAGGCTTGCACCCCGGCATTCCGCGCCGGCAGGATCCAGACGTCCTGGACCGCCCTGCCCTCCAGAACCCAGCCGAAATGCACCTCGCCGCGCCCGGTTAGCCTGGTGCCGTCCTCCAGCGTGCGCGTGGCGTCGAAGGTCCAGGCGCCGATGAAGCGGCCGTAGAGTTTGAGCTTCTCGGCGAGATCCGGATTGGGAGCGTCGCTGTGCAGGGCTTCGGCAAAGGGATCGGTCATGGTTGCTGCCTCGTTTGTCAGGAGAGGCGAGCAATAGGGGCATGGCGGGGTTCTGGGCTTGGGAAAAATTGCTATTTTTTCGCGATGGCGACGACTGAGAAAAACCTGGCCTCAGGGCATGGCTGGCAGGTGTCCGACGTGATCTGCACGGCTCGCGCCGGCGACCGCCCGTTTGAGGAACAGCATCGCGGTTTCTGCCTCGCCGCCGTGACCAGAGGCACGTTCCGCTACCGGACGCGCCAAGGCACCGCAATGCTTGCTCCAGGCGCCATCCTGCTCGGCAATCCGGGCGCCTGCTACGAGTGCGGCCACGAGCACGGCGCCGGCGACCGCTGCCTCTCCTTCCATTTTTCGCCGGCCTATATGGAGCGCGTCGTCGCCGATGTGCCGGGCGCAAGCCGGCTCGGCTTTGCCGACCCACGCCTGCCGCCCTTGCCGGTGCTGGCGCCGTTGCTGGCGCAAGCGGAGGCGGCGCAGCAAACGGGCGACGGCGAGGCGTTCGAGGAACTCGGTCTGCGCATTGCCTGCGCGGTGGTCGGGGCTGCGGCCAATTCGTCCGAGGTTGCCTGGACACCCAGCGCCCGCGACCAGAAACGCGTAGCCGAGGCGGTGCGTTTGATCGAGCTCAACGCCGATCGCCCGCTTTCGCTGACCGAACTCGCCGACGGCACGGCGACCAGCCCGTATCATTTCCTGCGCACGTTCCGTCATGTCGCCGGCATGACGCCCTATCAGTTCCTGCTGAGGACCAGGCTGCATCGGGCCGCGGTGCGGCTGTGCGCGTCGAACGAAGCGATCTCGACGATTGCTTTCGATGCCGGCTTCAACGACCTTTCGACCTTCAACCGGAGGTTCCGGCGCGAGATGGGAGAAGCGCCCGGCGCCTACCGCTGCAAACGGGCGGGCAGACGCGGGCATTAGCCAAGGCCGTTCGGGATCGACTTGGCCTGCGAGCTCAAAGTGTGGCTTTGGCCATATCGTCGCAATCAGCGGTATCCATTTGAAATTGCCGCCGAAATTGTCTTTGGAAAAGTGTGGTAGCCATTGGAGTTTCAGCCCGGCTTCCTATATAAGCGGCGAGTGATTCCCGACTGGATTGTGACCTGATTTGACCGACCAGAAGACACCGCGCGGGCCGGAGGGCGGCCCCACCGGCATCGAGCCGATTTCGATCATCGAGGAGATGCAGCGCTCCTATCTCGATTACGCCATGAGCGTGATCGTCAGTCGGGCGCTGCCTGACGTGCGCGACGGCCTGAAGCCGGTGCACCGCCGCATCCTCTATGCCTCGCATGAGAGCGGCTATCACTGGAACCGCAAATATGTGAAGTCGGCGCGCCCGGTCGCCGACGTGATGGGTAAATACCATCCGCATGGCGACGCCTCGATCTATGACGCGCTGGTGCGCATGGCCCAGGATTGGTCGCTGCGCGTGCCCCTGATCGACGGTCAGGGCAATTTCGGCTCGATCGACGGCGACCCGCCGGCGGCGATGCGCTACACCGAGTCCCGGCTGACCAAGGTTGCGCATGAGCTGCTGGAGGACATCGACAAGGAAACCGTCGATTTCCAGGACACCTACGACGCCTCCGCCACCGAGCCCAAGGTGCTGCCGGCCCGCTTCCCGAACCTGCTCGTCAACGGCTCGGGCGGCATCGCCGTCGGCATGGCCACCAACATCCCGCCGCACAATCTGGCCGAAGTCTGCAACGGCGCCATCGCCATCATCGACAATCCGGCGATCGACCTGCCTGCGCTGATGGAGATCGTGCCCGGTCCGGATTTCCCGACCGGCGGCATCGTGCTTGGCCGCTCCGGCATCTACAATGCCTATTCGACGGGCCGCGGCTCGATCGTCATGCGCGGCCGCGTCAACATCGAGGCGCGCGGCAACGACCGTGAATCGATCATCATCACCGAGATTCCCTATCAGGTGAACAAGGCGGCGATGATCGAGAAGATGGCCGAACTCGTGCGCGAGAAGCGCATCGAGGGCATCTCCGACATCCGCGACGAGAGCGACCGCCAGGGCTACCGTGTCGTCGTCGAGCTCAAGCGCGAGGCGGTCGCCGATGTCATTTTGAACCAGCTTTACCGCTTCACGCCGCTGCAGACCTCGTTCGGCGCCAATATGGTCGCGCTGAACGGCGGCAAGCCGGAAGTGCTGACGCTGATCGACATGCTGAAGGCCTTTGTCGGCTTCCGCGAGGAGGTTATCAGCCGGCGCACGAAATATCTTCTGCGCAAGGCGCGCGAGCGCGCCCATGTGCTGGTCGGTCTCGCTATCGCCGTCGCCAACATCGATGAGGTGATCAAGCTGATCCGCACCGCGCCAGATCCGCAGACGGCGCGCGAGCAGTTGATGGAACGGCGCTGGCCATCGCACGACGTCGCTCCGCTGATCCAGCTGATCGATGATCCGCGCCACCGCATCAACGAGGACGGCACCTACAATCTATCCGAGGAGCAGGCCCGCGCCATCCTCGACCTGCGCCTGCAGCGCCTGACCGCGCTCGGCCGCGACGAGATCGCCGACGAGTTAAACAAGATCGGCGCTGAAATCCTTGATTACCTTGACATCCTGTCTTCTCGCGCGCGCATCCAGCAGATCGTCAAGGACGAGCTGATCGCCGTCCGCGACGAGTTCGGCACGCCGCGCCGCACGGAACTCGCCGAGGGCGGGGCGGACATGGAAGACGAAGACCTGATCCAGCGCGAGGACATGGTCGTCACGGTCAGCCATTCCGGCTACATCAAGCGCGTGCCGCTGTCGCTCTACCGGGCGCAGCGCCGCGGCGGCAAGGGCCGCTCCGGCATGTCGACCAAGGAAGAGGATTTCGTCACCCGGCTATTCGTCGCCAACACGCATACGCCGGTGCTGTTC
>NZ_RZSR01000586.1:0-3834 GCF_004023265.1 Mesorhizobium sp. M1A.F.Ca.IN.020.06.1.1 | reverse complement strand
GCCTCCAACTGCGGCAGCGTCGCCACCATCACCGGCAACCCGCAGAACATGGTCATCGGCGCGCTCTCGGGCATTTCCTATCCGGCCTTCACGGCGGCGCTCGCGCCGGTGGCGCTGTTCGGCCTTGTCGCCGTCATCGTCATTGTCCGCATCGTCTACCGCGGCGAATTCTCTCGCCCCGCCGAGCTCAGCCCCGAGGTCTATCGCGGCCGCATGCTGCCGGGACAGGTGCTGAAGGCGACCATCGTCTGCGTGGTGCTGGCGTTCGCCTTCTTCGCTGGCGTGCCCATCGCCAAGGCGGCGCTCATTGCCGGCGCTTTCCTGCTCGTCACCCGCGCGATCAAGCCGCACCGCATCTACCGCGAGATCGACGGCCCGCTGCTCTTCATGTTCGCCGGACTGTTCGTGGTCGTGGCGGGCGCGGAGCGCACGCTGCTCACCCCCGACATGATCGCCGCGGCGAAGAATATGGGTCTCGACGATGTTTGGCGGCTCTCCGGCTTCACCGCGGTGCTTTCCAACGTCATGAGCAATGTGCCGGCGGTGCTGGCGTTGAGGCCGTTCATCCCGGGCCTCGAAAACCCCCACCGCGCGTGGCTGGTCGTGGCGATGAGCTCGACGCTCGCCGGCAATTTCACGCTGCTCGGCTCGGTCGCCAACCTCATCGTGGCTGAGCAGGCAAGAGCGGCGGGCAAGGAGCTGTCTTTCGCAGCTTTCTTCAAGGTCGGTTTGCCGCTGACGCTGTTGACGCTGGTCTTCGGCACGGCGTGGCTGGCGCTCACTTCGTAGCCGTTGGACGCCTTTACGTTGGGTGCGATCGCGTCGGCGTAGGCGATTAAGCCGGAAAACGCCAAGCAGCTGGCGGGGAGAATAGGGCAAGGTTCTGCTGTGAGTGCGACAATGCCCCATGGAGCCTTGTTTTTGTTTTCAGGCCCGGTTAAGCCGCCGCGCAACCAACCGAAGGACGACATAAAGTGAGCGAACCGACCGTGGCCGAAGCGACCGAAAGCATCTATGCCTCGATCCGCGCGGACAACGCCGACATCGATGCGCATATCGCGACGCTCAAGGCGGCGATGGCGCGGGAAGGGCTGAAACAGGCGGTGTTCGAGCCGGCCAAGCTGGCGCACAACAACCGCGCGGGCCGCAAGCTGATGCAGGCCTATTTCCGCCAGCGCGGCGTGACCGTGACGTTTTCGAGCTAGGGGCCGCGCGCCGACCGGGCGCCGCTGTTGCGACGAGGCTCCGCAAGAGGCCTTTTTGGGGCGTCGCGGCACCGCGCGGCTGCCTAAGGGCAATCGCATATGGCGCGCCCGATGTGATTGGCTGCCGAGTTGGCTTCGCTCATGTCGGGTACGCGGCCGACCCTTGCCTGTTCAGGTCAATCGCACGCCGCCACGGTCTTCAGCGTCTGGGCGCGCGCAGGTCCGGGCAAATTCCCGATCCTTCGAACGGCGGCGTAGAACCTTGGATAGTCGCCGGAGCACAAGTCGAACAGGCGAAGAAACGCCGGAACCTGTTCGCCATAGACGGCAGTCGCGGCGAGCTTTGCGTTGTTGATCGGGCTATCGAACCAGGCGTCATAGCCCCGGTATCCGGCCCAGCGCGTATCGCGCATGCGCCGGTAGCGCATCCGCAGCCTGTCGATCGTGGCTGCTTTGGCGGCGGCCATCTGCTGTGGGCCACGCGGACTTCCATAGACTTGGCGCAACTCGTCCCGGGTTTTCGCTATCAGTCCGAGAAAATCGGCGTTGCGCTTGCGATTGGCTTCGTAGAGGCGCAATCCCGCGCGATTGCCTGTGGCGCGGAGCCATTTCCTGACGCCGGTGGTTTCGACCGAGACCGCGAAAGCCTCGTTGAACGCGGAGTCGCCGTTCACATAGATTTTCTGATGCGCCAGCTCATGGAAGATCAGGCTTGCGAGATAGGTGTCGTCCTGGCGCAGCATGGTGCTGAGCAGCGGATCGCTGAACCATCCGAGCGTGGAATATGCGGTGACGCCCGAGACGTAGACGTCCAGCCCCTGCCGCTGCAGTTCGGCAGCGCTCTCTGCCGCCGATTTCCGGGAAAAGTAACCCCGGTACGGAACGCAGCCGAAGACCGGAAAGCACCATGTTACGGGCGTGAGCGAGAATTGCGGCGCGGCAAAAACCGCCAAGGTCACAGCGTCCCGGCCGATGTCGACATAGCTGCGGTAGCTGCTGTTTTCGGGCAGCGCCAGTTCATCCGTGGCAAAGCGGCGTATGGCGCTCGCCGACGTCAGCTTGACGCGCAATGCCTCCGGCGTTGCGGGGTCGCGGATCAGCTTGCCGACATTCTTGCGCGCCGCCATGATCTCAACATGGCCCTCCAGCGACTGCGCGTAGTAGGAAATGCTGGTGCACCCGGCCACGCCGGCCGCCAGGACCGCCGCGGCAAGCAATCGAAAAACGCGCCTCACAGCCTGCCCACCGCCTGTTCATCTCCCCGTGAAGCAAGTGTCCCCATTTGACCGCGAGTCTCAAACAGGCCCGCCGATCTTCGTCAAGACCTGGTGGGACGTCACGGGTCGGACTTTGGCAGGATCGGCAACGCCTCAGAGCTGACATCGGTGCTGACCAGGTCCATGCCGCTCACGAGATGCAACGCATCAATCGTCGGCGGCATTCAAGCTTGGAGCACGATGCAGGTATCGAGTCCTGATGCGAAGATGCCAGCCCTTGGCCTCGCCACGACGACAGATAGGGCGTATAGTTGAAAACCGCCGGCTCGGACCTGACACGCCGGCGCATTGAGAGCGGGAGACGTCGCTTCAACTAGGGCGCACTTCCAACTCGGGGGGTGTTCCACGCGCTCTCATCATTGCCCGCAGCGTCCGGCTTCTGCTTTGCGCGATCGCGGTCGCTATTCGCATTTACTCACTGAAGGAGAACTGAGCTTTTCACTGGAGGAGAAGTGATCATGCATTACCTTCCCAGACGTGAATTCATGGTTCGAGGAGGGGCAACCCTCGTGGCGCTGGCGTCCTTTCAATCGCGGATTGCCTATGCTTTTCCAACCCGGGCCGGCGAGGAAGTCATCAAATGGCTCGATCAGTTGCCGCCAAACCCGGTTCCGCAAGTCATCAAAAATCAGTTGGTGTGGGAGGATCTCGATTCCTGGGTGACGCCCAACGACAAGTTCTTCTCAATCGCGCATTTCGACCGGCCGGTCATCGACGAAAGCACGTGGAAACTCGAAATTGGCGGGTCCGTCAAAAAGCCGACTGCCCTGACGCTCGCCGACATCAAGGCTCGACCACGCCAGGAAGTCACGTTCACGGTCGAATGTTCGGGCAATACTGGCCTCCCGTTCTTCAATGGCGGGATTGGCAATGCTCGCTGGGCGGGCACGCCGCTCGCCCCGATCCTTATGGAGGTCGGCGTCCTCGACAGTGGCATCGAGATTGTCTTCTGGGGCGCCGATAAAGGTGAAATCAAGCGAGCCGACGACGTCAAGTTTACGCAGAACTTTGCGCGCAGCATGTCGCTCGCCGACGCCTTGGACCCCAAAAACATCCTTTGCTACGAGATGAACGGCACTGCCTTGCCTGCCGATAACGGGTTCCCGCTGCGGCTGATTGCGCCGGGCTGGTACGGGATCGCGAACGTGAAATGGCTCAAGCGGATCGAAGTCAGGGACCAACGCTTCGTGAACCAGTTCATGGGACGCGATTATGTCACGCTGCGCGAGGAGGAGCACAACGGAGAGACGGTATGGATGGAAACCTCTGTCGGGAGGGCGCGCCTGAAGTCTGCGCCGGCCCGGGTCACTCATATCGGCAATGATTACCGGATCGTCGGGGCGGCCTGGGGA
>NZ_RZSR01000585.1:0-3838 GCF_004023265.1 Mesorhizobium sp. M1A.F.Ca.IN.020.06.1.1 | reverse complement strand
GGTATCGAAGATCGCCACCGCCGTGTTGAGCTGGTCGAGCGTGTCGGCATGGCTGCGCACGGTGCGCTCATATTCGGCGCGGATCGTCTCGATCGCGCTGATGTCGCAGGCGAGCCCCGCCGAGCCGTCGGCGCTCGCAAAGTCGGTGACCGAAAACATGTGGCGATCACCCTCGATGACCGTCGACAATGTCTGCTCGAAGACGGGGCGCGACTTGTGCTGTTCGGCAATCTGCTCGCGCGCCTGTCCGCCGAGGAACTCCTTGGCTTCGCGCACGGCGGCCTCCGCGCTTTCCGCTTCGACCGCCTCGGCATAGGCGCGGTTGACCCATTTCAGCCGCCCGTCGGCCGCCCGCAGCCATGTCGGCATCTTCAGCGCGTCGAGCAAGCCGAGCATGGTATCGTAGTCGGCGCTGAGCCGCTGATTCTCGACCTTCAGCCGGGCCTGGCTGCGCAGCGTTTCCGACAGCGATATGAAGCGGACCAAGACATGCGCGGCGCTCTTGCGGCCATGCACCTCCAGCGGCATGCCCGCTTGCGTTTCGATGACGAGATCGAAAGTTTTCGCTTGGTCGCGCAGCGCCGCTATGGCGTTCTCGAGCGCCGCGGCGGAGCGCGGCATCAGCCAGCGGCCGAAAGCGAGGAAGGCGGGCCGCTCGTCCGGTGCGCCGCTTTCGAGCGGCAGGCTGCCGATCAGCTCCGGTTTCTTGATCTCGGAACTCCACACGACGACGCGCTGGTCGCGCAAATTGAGCAGCGCCTCGGAGCGCTGCAAGGCCGCGTTGACGTCGGCGATTCGCGCCCTGAGCTGGACATTTTGCGACGCCGTCCGTGCCCGCTCGCGGATCAGGAAGATGGCCGAGACAAGGGCTGCCCCCATGACGCCGGCAAACATGGCAAGCTGCATCACTTCGACCGTGCTGACCGCCGCGGCCACGCCGGTATCGGCATGCGCCACAACGCTCAGCAATGGGGCGGCAGACGTGGCGGCGGCAAGAAGCGTGCCGAGACGGGCGCCGGCGCGCCATGAGAGGGCTCCGCCCGCCGCGGCGGAGCCGGTCGTGATCGAATCCTCGTGGCCGCCGGAAACGGCCTTTCCCGCGCGTGGCGGGTTATCCCCCGGCATGTCTTGGTCCTCTTCGCCGCTTGAATGCAAGACCGCCCTGAATGCGTCCCCGGCCCAACTGTCCCCGGACCGCGAATCACAACAATAACGCCTGCCGGAATCGGCGTGAAGAATCACAGGCGCAAAAAATGAAGCGGGGCGGAAAGTCAACACCCGGCTTCAATATGTTGTAGATATTTTCGTTTTGGTTAATAGCGGTAGTGCTCAGGCTTGAACGGGCCCTGCGGCGTCACGCCGATATAGGCCGCCTGCTCGGAAGAGAGCTCGGTGAGGCGCGCGCCAAGCTTGTCGAGATGCAGCCGCGCCACCTTCTCATCGAGGTGCTTGGGCAGCACATAGACCTGGTTCTGGTACTGGCCGTGCTTGGTGAAGAGCTCGATCTGAGCCAGCACCTGATTGGTGAACGAAGCCGACATGACGAAGCTCGGATGGCCCGTGGCGTTGCCCAGGTTGAGCAGGCGGCCTTCGGACAGAAGAATCATCCGCTTGCCGTCGGGGAAGGTGATCATGTCCACCTGCGGCTTGACGTTGGTCCATTTCAGGTTGCGCAGAGACGCCACCTGGATCTCGTTGTCGAAGTGGCCGATGTTGCCGACGATCACCATGTCCTTCATCGTCCGCATATGGTCGAGCGTGACGACGTCCTTGTTGCCGGTGGTGGTAATGACGATGTCGGCCGTGGGGGCTGCGTCTTCCAGCGTGACCACTTCATAGCCGTCCATCGCGGCCTGCAGCGCGCAGATCGGGTCGACCTCGGTCACCTTGACGCGAGCGCCGGCGCCGCGCAGCGAGGCCGAAGAGCCCTTGCCGACGTCGCCATAGCCGCAGACGACCGCGACCTTGCCGGCCATCATCGTGTCGGTGCCGCGGCGGATGCCGTCGACCAGCGATTCCTTGCAGCCGTATTTATTGTCGAACTTCGACTTGGTGACGGAGTCGTTGACGTTGATCGCCGGGAAGGGCAGCAGGCCTTTCTTCTGCAGCTGGTAGAGGCGGTTGACGCCGGTGGTCGTCTCCTCGGTGACGCCGCGGATCGCTTCCTTCTGCTTGGCGAAGAAGCCCGGCGAAGCCTTCATGCGCTTCTTGATCTGGGCGAACAGGATCTCTTCCTCTTCGCTGCCGGGACTGGACAGCACGTCCTCACCCGCCTCGGCGCGCGCGCCGAGCAGAATGTACATGGTGGCGTCGCCGCCGTCGTCGAGGATCATGTTGGACGTGCCGCCGTCGGCCCACTGGAAGATCCGGTCGGTGTAATCCCAGTAGTCCTCCAGCGACTCGCCCTTGATGGCGAAGACCGGAATGCCGGCCTCGGCGATCGCCGCGGCGGCGTGATCCTGGGTGGAGAAGATGTTGCAGGAGGCCCAGCGTATATCGGCGCCCAGCGCTCTCAGCGTCTCGATCAGCACCGCGGTCTGGATCGTCATATGCAGCGAGCCGGTGATGCGCGCGCCCTTGAGCGGCTTCTTGTCGCCGAATTCCTCGCGGCAGGCTATCAGGCCCGGCATCTCGGTTTCGGCGATCTCGATCTCCTTGCGGCCCCAGCCGGCAAGCGAAATGTCGGCGACCACATAGTCCTTGCTACCCGTCATGGCAGTGCTCCGGTGTGATTGTCTTCAAAAGCGCGCCGGCGCCGGGACGGCGCATGGAGGGCGCGGATTGCCGGCCTGACTAGCAGATCGGCTGCCAAACGACAATGGGATATAAAGAAATCTTTATTCGTGCATGTCTTTGGAGACAATGCGCGGCACCGATCGGCGAACCTTCAGATTTCCTCGCCGAAGCGCGAGGCGACCAATTGCTCCAGCGCGTCCATGGCCGGACCGGCTTGCGGACCGCTGGCGGTGACGCGGATCGAATAGCCGGGGCTTGCCGCCAGCATCATCAGGCCCATGATCGAGGTGCCGCCGACCTTCACGCCGTCCTTCTCGACATGGATGGTTGCGTCGAAGCCGCTGGCGACCTGGACGAACTTGGCCGAGGCGCGGGCATGCAGGCCGCGCTGGTTGACGATCGGGAACTCACGCACAACCTCGTCTTTTTCCGGCGCATGGGCGTTCATTTGCTGCTCAGAAGCTGGCTGGCGACGTTGATGTACTTGCGCCCCGCGGCCTGCGCCTCGTCGAGCGCGGCGGCCATGTTGTCGCCCTTGCGGACCGAGGAGAGCTTGATCAGCATCGGCAGGTTCATGCCGGCGATGACCTCGGTGCGGCCCGATTCCATCACCGAGATGGCGAGGTTGGAAGGCGTGCCGCCGAACATGTCGGTGAGCACGATGACGCCGGCCCCGGTGTCGACGCGTGCCACCGCGTCGATGATGTCGGCCCGGCGCTTCTCCATGTCGTCGTCGGCGCCGATCGCGACCGTTTCGAAATTGTCCTGTGGCCCCACCACGTGTTCGACGGCATGCCGGAACTCGGTGGCGAGTTGACCGTGCGTCACGAGCACGAGTCCGATCATTCTTTGGTGGCTCCCGTCATCGCCGCTTCACTGGCGTATTTTATGTTCGCCAACCATTCCAGGCGGCGGGAGCGCTATCTTGTCGACGCACGGCCGGTTGACAAGCCCAAAATTGCGACGCCCCGGTCCATTTTGACGCATTGCAGCAAAAAATCCGGACCGGATCATGAAAAAGGCGCTATCGACAGCCGCGCCATCACGGCCGGCACGCCTGTGACGACATTGCGCTCGGCAAGATCGATGCGCGGCACCAGGC
>NZ_RZSR01000584.1:0-3845 GCF_004023265.1 Mesorhizobium sp. M1A.F.Ca.IN.020.06.1.1 | reverse complement strand
GGTGCGCACCGTCACCCATTCGTGGAAGGCGATGGCATGCAGACGGCGCTCCTCCGGTGTCGACAGCGACAGATGCGCCATCGCGGCGGTGTCGATCTCCGCGCCGCCGGTGTCTTCGATGGTGACCATGAAACCGAGCTCGACGGCGACGTCGCGGATCAGCCGCGTCTGCGTCACGCCGCCGAGGCGCGAGATCTTCAGCGTCAGCCCATCGGCCGCGCCACGGCGATGGATTTCCAGCATCTCGCCCAGCGATGTGACGGATTCGTCGAGCACCATCGGCTTGTCGAGCATGCGGCGCACCGACATATTCTCCTCGATCGTCGTGCAGGGCTGTTCGAATGTGTAGTCGATGCCGCGCGTGGCATCGGCGAACTGGCGCGCCTGGTAGGGCGTCCAGCCGGCATTGGCGTCGCAGAAGATCACCGTGCCCTTCGGCACGGCTGATGCGACGGCGCTCACGCGCTCGATGTCGTCACCGACATTGCCGCCGACCTTGACCTGCAGCCGATGGTAGCCTTCGGCAACGATGCGCTTGGCAAGTGCCGCCATCTGGTCGACCGTGCCGTGGGTCACGACCCGGTAAAGTTCCGCCGTCTCGCTCTCGCGGCCGCCGAGCATCGCTACCAACGGCACGTCGGCCGCGCGAGCAGCGAGATCCCAGCAAGCCATATCAAGCGCGGCTTTGACGTAGGGATGGCCCTTGAACACCGTGTCCATCAACCTGACGATGCCGGCCAGCCCGCGTGGGTCATGGCCGATGAGATGCGGCGCGATCTCCGGCACGCCCGCGCGCGTTCCCGCCGGAAACGCGGCAGAATAGAAATTGCCGAGCGGCGCCATCTCGCCCCAGCCGGTCACGCCTGTGTCGGAAGTGATGGCGACGATTACCGCATCGAAACAGTCGGCGACCCGGCCCTTGGACATGCGGTAGGGTCCGTCCACGAAGGGCTGCACGACATGGTAGGCTTTTATGCTCTTGATCTTCACGTTGGTGTCCGTTTGTCCGCGGGTTTGTCAGGCGCCCTTCGATGCGCGCTTTTCGAGGCTGCGCGCATAGGCAAGAAGCGCTTCGAAATCGTTGTCGATATGCTCGCGGGCATGGCGCTGGGCAGCGCGCATGTCCGTGCCCTTGAGCAGCGCCACATAGGTTTCGTGCAGGTCCTCGGCCGGTACCGGCTCGTTCCGCGCACGCTGGTGCAGGGCGAAATACGTTTGCAGTCGGCTGGTCAGCCGCTGCCAGGTTTCGAGCAGCACCGAATTGTCGGCCCACTCGTAGACCAGCCCGTGCAGCTGCAGCGCCGTCTCGATCTGGCGCATGGTGTCGAGCGCCCGCGTCGCCTGCTTCACCGCTTCGTGGCGGCGGTCGAGCTCGTCGAAGAAGCGCTGGTCGCGCTGCGGCCAGGCGAGCTCGATGGCAAAGTCGTCGAGCACCTTGTTGAGGGAATAGGCGTCGACGATGTCCTTGGCGCTGACGTCGACAACGAAGGTTCCGGCATAGGGAATGCTGGTCAGGATACCTTCCTGCACCAGCTCGCGCATCGCCTCGCGCAGCGGCGCGCGGCTTACCCGCATCTGCTCGGAAATGCGGAGTTCGTTGAGCTTCTGCCCAGGCTCCAGCTGGCCGGTCAGAATGGCGCGCCTGAGCAGCGCGACGATCTCGGCCCTGCGCGTCGTATCCGCGATCGGACTGAAATCCAGCTTTGACATGTGGGCCACTCCGGATGAACCGACTGCAAGACAAGCAGATTGTCGACAATCCAACAAGAGGGTGGCTATCGTTTTTTTCGCGGATGGCAGGCGCGCAAACAAAACGGCGCCCTCGATGTGGGTGTCGAGGGCGCCGTCGGACCGGGACTGATGGGGGATTATCAGCTGGCCGGTTTCGTTTCCGGCAAGGGAGAAACCGGCATTCCGGGTCCGATCTTCTGCAAATTGCCGGTGATCACCTGGTCGGTCTCGGAGATGCCTGAGGTGACGGAAATCAGATCGCCGTCGGTCGGGCCGAGCGACACCAGCTTCTGGTCTACAGTGTTGTCTTTGCCGAGGACGTACAGGTATTTGCCGAGCTGGCTGGAACCCAGCGCCACCTGCGGCACCATCAGCGTATTGGGCTGCTGCTTCACATGCAGCCGCACGCGCACATACTGCCCGGGCAGCAGCGCGAACTTGGCGTTGCCGATCGTTGCCCGCGCCGTGATCGTGCCGGTCGAATGATCGATCGTGTTGTCGATGAAGGTGAGCTGGCCCTTCTGGCTGGGCTCGGTCTCGCCGGGCAACAGCACGTCGACCGCAATCGGACCGTTGGCCTTCGCCTGCTCGATCTGGACGAGGTCGGTCTCGCTCGGATTGAAGGTGACGTAGATCGGGTCGAGCTGCACCAGCGTGTTGAGAACCGTGCCGGCGACGCTCACCAGGGTGCCGACCGAGGCTTGGTTGCGGCCGATCCGCCCGGAGAACGGTGCCTTGATCTCGGCATAGCCGAGATTGAGCTCGGCCGTCCGCACCGCCGCCTGGTCGACCGCAAGGGCGGCTTCGGCCGTGCGCAAGTTGCTGGTGCGCTGGTCGAAGCTGTCCTTGGCGAGGTACCCGGCCTTGGCAAGGTCGGTGCCACGGCCGAGGTTGGACCGCGCGTAATCGAGCGCTGCCGCGTCGCGCTGCACCTGCGCCTTCGCCTGGTCGAGCGCTGCCTGGTAGTCCTCGGGCGCGATCCGGTAAAGCAGGTCGCCCTGCTTGACGTCGCTGCCGTCCTGCGCCGTCTGCTCCTGCAGATAGCCCGGCACGCGCGCCTGCAGGGTGATGTTGCGGATCGGCTCGACGCGCGCGGCGTAGTCGAGATAGATCGGCAGCGTCTTCTTGACGACGTTGACCACCGGGACCGGCATGACGAACGCCTTGGGCGCAGGTGCCGCGCCCGCAGTGCTGGCGCTGAGGCTGAGATTGCCCATGTCGAGCAGGTGCACGCTTGCCACCGAGATTGCGCCCAGCGCGACCGCCGTTCCCAAAGCGATTTTCCATTTACGCATGTTGGTCTCCAATCCTATTCGGCCGCCTGGGCGAGCCGGACGGGCTCGGCGGTCGGTTCAATCTCTTGTTGGTGCGGGGCATGGTGAGGCCCCGCGGCAGGTTCGCTCTCGCCGCCGCGCTCGCGCAGCTTCTCGATTACCGCATAGAAGACCGGCACGAAGACCAGCGACAGGATCGTCGCCGCCACCATGCCGCCGAAGACGGTGGTGCCGATCGACTGCCGGCTGGCGGCGCCCGCGCCGGTCGCGAACATCAGCGGCAGCACGCCGAGGATGAAGGCGAAGGCCGTCATCAGGATCGGCCGCAGCCTCAGCCGCGCGGCTTCCATCGCCGCCTCGACGATGGTCAGGCCTTCCTCGCGGCGCCGTCGGGCGAACTCGACGATCAGGATCGCGTTCTTCGCCGCCAGGCCGATCAGCATGACGAAACCGATCTGAGAGTAGACGTCGATCTGCATGCCGCGCAGCAAGAGCACGACGAAGGCGCCGAACAAAGCGAGCGGCACGGCGAGTAGCACCATGAAGGGCATAGCCCAGCTTTCATACTGCGCCGCCAGGATCAGGAAGACGAACACGATCGCCAGGCCGAACACGATCGAGGCGATCGATCCGGCCTGGAGCTCCTGATAGGTGATGCCGGTCCATTCATAGCCGAAGTCCCGCGGCAGCACGTTTGCCGCCGCCCGCTCCATGGCCGCGACCGCTTGTCCGGACGAGAAGCCTGGCGCCGCGCCGCCGTTGATGAGGGCGGATGCGTTGTTGTTGTAATGCGGCACGGTCTCGGGACCGACGATCGGCACCAGCTTGCCCAGTGTGCTC
>NZ_RZSR01000583.1:0-3847 GCF_004023265.1 Mesorhizobium sp. M1A.F.Ca.IN.020.06.1.1 | reverse complement strand
GCTTCTCGGTCGGCGTCGGCGCCGGGGGCGGCGCGGATGTCTTCTCGACCGGCTTCGGCTTGGCTTCGTCCGTCGCCGGCTTGTCGGTGTCGACGCTGTTCTCGCCGACCTTCTGCGCGTCGGGGACGATATCCGGGCGCTTGGTCGGCAGCGGCGCCGGCTTGTCATGCATGACCGCTTTCTTGTCGCCCTGCAGGGTCTGCGCGATCGCTTCCATCGGCACGATGTCGACCGCGACGGACTCCACGTCGGAAGCCGGCATGGCGGGCGGCGAGGACAGCGTGAACAGCCCGAAGGCCAGCGCCACCGCATGCAAGATGACCGATGAGGTGAGGCCGGTCCGCATTTGGCGTTTACTGATCCTGTTCCTGCAGCGAAACCAGGCCGATGTTCTTGTAGCCGGCGGCCGAAATGCGGGCCATGACCTTCATGGCGGTGCCATAATCCGTCGACTTGTCGCCGCGAATGAAGATGCGCTCGTCATAGCCGGTCTTCGAGATTGCCTGCAGCTTCGCCACCAGCTCCTCGATCGGGATCTCGGTTTCCTGCAGATAGATCTGGCCGGCCGCGTTGATCGACACCGTGATCGGCTGCGTGTCGACATTCATCGCCTTGGCTTTCGTGTCGGGCAGGTCGATCGGAACGCCGACGGTGAGCAGCGGCGCCGCGACCATGAAGATGATCAGCAGCACCAGCATCACGTCGACCATCGGCGTGACGTTTATTTCCGACATCAGGCCATGATGACGACCGCGCCGCCGGTGGCCGCGTCCGCCTCGCCCTATGCCACCTGCGCTAGCAGCAGACATACCCATGATCGTACCTCAGGCCTTCTGCGCGACTTTTTCATCGATTTGGCGCGAGAGTATGGCGGAGAACTCATCCGCAAACCCTTCCATGCGCACGGCGAGCTTGTTCGCATCCGATGACAGCTTGTTGTAGGCGATGACGGCCGGAATGGCCGCGAGCAGGCCGATGGCCGTCGCCAGCAGCGCTTCCGCGATGCCGGGCGCCACGACCGACAGGCTGGTGTTCTTCGAGGCGGCGATCGCCTGGAAGGAGGTCATGATGCCGATGACGGTGCCGAACAAGCCGATGAATGGCGCGGCCGAACCCGTGGTGGCGAGGAAGCCGAGCCGACCCTCCAGCCTTTCCATCTCGCGGGTCAGCGCGAGATCCATCGCCTTGTCGATGCGGGTCTGCAATGCCAGCGCCGATTTGGCGCCCTTCTCGAAGCTCTTCTTCCATTCGCGCATGGCGGCGACGAAGATCGCGCCCATGCCGGTGGTCTTGCGGTCGGCGAGCGTGCGGTAGAGCTCCTCGAGCGACTGTCCCGACCAAAACACCTGCTCGAAGCGGTTGAGCGCCATCCGCATGCGGCTATAGGCGACAAGCTTGTCGATGATGATCGCCCAGGTCCAGATCGAGGCGCAGAGCAAGCCGATCATGACCAATTTGACCACCCAGCCGGCCTGCATGAACAAGGCCCATATCGACAAATGCGCGCCCGGGTCGGCGAGTGCGATGTTTTCCATGACTACGTCCTTAAGATTTTTCCGGGCATCGCTGGCGGCTGGCCCATGGCATCCCTTTGATCCGATCGCGCGAAGCCTGAAGCTCGCGGGACAAGCCCCGAATGCACCGTTTCGCGGCGTTTTCGGGGCAAACCTTGGTGAAAGGAAGGCACACGAATTGCGCCAATCTTCACCAATTCCTTCATGAACCGTTATGGTTAAGGATGGGTTAGGAGATGAAGCGTGGCGCATTGCCGCGCCCACCCGGCCGGCGCCATGCTGGACGCGGCCGATCAGTGCACATCGCGCTGAAGCGGGTCCGGGCGACGCGCTTTTGGTTGTTTTGGTGGATGTCGTTGTCCCAGAACGGGCAACTCCTGCGTGACAGGGATTCGGCCGAAGCCGGTTCGCGGTGATCAGTCGCTCGCCTTCGGCATAAAGGCCGCGACCCATTCCTTCGGAAATCTGCGCGGGCGGCCGTTCTCCCCGATGATCGCCGCCTCGACCTTCGCTTCGACCAGCACCTCGCCGCCACGCTTCAACTGCTGCGCCATGAAGATGCGGGCGCCCGAAATGTCCTCGGTGCGCGTGTCGATGGTGAGGATGTCGTCCATGCGGGCCGGCGAACGGAAGTCGATCTCCATGCGCCGCACCACCCAGACGATGCGCTCGCCATGCTTGCCATCGGCAAGCTCGGTGTGATGGACGCCGGCGAGCCTGAGATAGTCCGAGCGCCCACGTTCGAAGAATTCGAGATAGCGCGCATGGTAGACGACGCCGGAGAAATCGGTGTCGGCATAGTAGACGCGGGCCATCAGGCGATGGCCGGATTGCGTCAGCGCCCCCGAGAGCCCGGCGCTGAGCGCTGCGGATTCACCATGATCGTCCATCGCGCTTTCCTTATTCAGGCCCGAACAGGCAGGTGTTTGGCGCGAGAACCGGATGGCACTGTTGGGCGCGATGATCAAGCCTTGATGGCGGGGGTTCTGGCGCTTTTGGCGCCTGCGCGGTTTTCCGTCCGCGTGAAAATGCCGGAGCTACCCGAGGTCGATCTGCAGGATCTCTGGTGGCATGCCGAACCGGACCGGCATGATGCTGAAGCCGAGCCCGCCGGAAACGATCAGGTTACGATCGTTCTCGACGACATGGCCATAGGCGTAGCGGTTGCCGAAGTCGGACGGCACGACCGGCGAATAGCCGAACAGCCGCACCTGCCCACCATGGGTGTGGCCCGAAAGCGTTAGCGAAACTCGCCAAGGCACTTTCGGAAAGATGTCCGGCTCATGCGCGAGCAGGATGATCGGCTCGTCGCCTTGCACCTTGGCAAGCGTCCCGCCGAGGTCGTCCAGGCCCTTGAAGCCGTGGCGGCCCAGGGCTTTGCTCGACCGGATTGCCAGTTGGTCCGCGAGTCCAGCGATCCAGAAGCCCTGCCCGTCCTTCTCCAGCCGCATCACGTCGTTTTCCAGCACCGGGATGCCGACTCTCTCCAGTGCCTTGCGCGCGGCCGTTGGCCCGGCCATGGCCAGTTGCGCCGCATGATCGTGCCACCAGTCGTGATTGCCGAGGATCGAGAGCACGCCGAGCGGCGCCTTCAGCCCTGACAAAGCGGCGGCCCACTCCGGTGCAGACACTTCGGCCGTGACCAGCCGCATTCCATCGACATAGTCGCCGAGCAGCACGATCAGGTCTGGCTGCAGGGCATTCGTCCGTTCGACGAGCGAAGCGATCCGCTCCGACGTCATCCAGGGATGGCAGGCATGAATGTCGGCCAGTGCTGCGACGCGCAGCTTGAGGCCCACGGGCCAGTGCGGCGGCGTCAGCGAGTAGCGTTTCACATGGGCGAGCAGCATCGGCTCAATGCCGACCGCATAGGCGCTCAACGACACCATGGACAGGAACGATCCGCCGATGAGGCGCAGAAAGCCACGTCTGGTGATCATCGGTCAGCCCCGACCCCTGGAAATGCGTCAAGCTGCCTTAGAGGCTGCAATTGTGCCTTCAGCTTGGCGGAGCTGGGGAGATTTCGCGCAGGAAGCCCTTCAAGGCGCGTCCGACGAACAAATGTCCGTTACTCGTCCTGGAACAGGCTGATCTGCTGCTGCGCGAGGTCTTTCGGTGCTTCAAGGCCGAGATGCCGCCAGGCATTGGCGGTCAGCACGCGGCCGCGCGGCGTGCGCTGGATGAACCCCTGCTGGATCAGATAGGGCTCGATGATGTCCTCGATGGCGTCGCGCGGTTCCGACAGCCCAGCCGCGATCGTCTCGATGCCGACCGGTCCGCCGCCGAAGTTGCGGGCGATCATCGAGAGATACCGGCGGTCGAGCGCGTCGAGG
>NZ_RZSR01000582.1:0-3857 GCF_004023265.1 Mesorhizobium sp. M1A.F.Ca.IN.020.06.1.1 | reverse complement strand
CCTATGACCTGATCCGCAATGCCGGCGACATCAGCGTCCATGTCATTTCGGGCAAGGAGCGCGATGCCGACATGCCGTCGGCACGGGTGAAGGCCGCGTCCGAGCAGAAGCCCTTCCAGATCTGGCCCTATCTGTTCTCGACGGCCTATGTCGCCGGCGCGGTGGCCGTCAGCTCGATTCTCGATCAGTTCCTCGATGTCCGCAATCTGGCCAGCGTCCTGCTGCTGGCGGTGCTGACTTCTGCGGTGACGTTCGGACTCTGGCCGGCGCTCTACGCTTGTTTCCTGAGCGCGCTCGCCTTCAACTATTTCTTTCTCGAGCCGCGCTATACGTTCACGATCAGGGATCCGGAGAGCATCGTTGCCTTCGCGGTCTTTCTCGTTGTCGCAGTCATCGCCAGCAATCTGACGGCGCGCGTCCAGCGCCAGGCGGTCGCCGCCCGCTCACGCGCGCGAGCCACGCAGGACATCTACTCGTTCTCGAAGAAGCTCGCCGGCGCCGGCACGCTTGACGACGTGCTGTGGGCCACCGCCTTCCAGATCGCCTCGATGCTGAAAGTGCGCGTGGTGCTGCTTCTGCCCGAGAATGGAACGATCACCGTCAAGGCCGGCTATCCGCCGGACGATACGCTCGCCGAGGCTGACATCGCGGCGGCCCGCTGGGCCTGGGAACATGATCGCCCCGCCGGCCGCGGCGCCGATACGCTGCCCGGCGCCAAGCGCCTCTATCTGCCCTTGCGAACAGGCCGGACAGCGGTCGGCGTCGTCGGCCTCGACAACGACAAACAGGGCCCTTTGCTGACCCCCGAGCAGCAGCGCCTTCTCGACGCGCTTGCCGATCAGGCGGCGGTCGCCATCGAACGCATCCAGCTTGTCGCCGATGTCGACCGCGCCAGGCTGGCGGCGGAAGCGGACCGGCTGCGCACGGCGCTGCTTACCTCGATCTCGCATGACCTGAAGACGCCGCTGGCCGACATCATGGGTGCCGCCGGCACGCTGCGGGAATACGCGGCCGCCCTTCCCGAAGAGGACCGCGCGGAACTCCTGTCGACGGTGGTCGACGAATCGGAGCGGCTCAACCGCTTCATCGCCAATCTGCTCGACATGACCAAGATCGAGTCCGGCGCCATGGAGCCGAACTACGCCCTCCATTATGTCGGCGATATCGTCGGCTCGGCGCTCGATCGCGCTCGCAAGATCACCGGCGAGCACCGCATTAACACCGACATTCCGCCGGACCTGCCGATGCTGCGCCTCGACCCGGTGCTGTTCGAGCAGGCGCTGTTCAACCTCCTCGACAATGCCGCCAAGTATTCCGCGCCCGGCTCGACCATCCGCCTGCAAGGCTGGGTCGACAACGGCTCCGTCATCCTGCAGGCCATGGACGAGGGACCAGGCATCCCGCCCAACGACCTCGAACGGATCTTCGACACCTTCTATCGGGTGCGCAAGCGCGACCAGGTCCGCGCCGGCACGGGTCTCGGCCTGTCGATCAGTCGCGGTTTCGTCGAGGCCATGGGCGGCAGGATCTCGGCGACGAACCGTACCGACCGGCCCGGCGCGATCTTCACCATCCGCATGCCGGTGCCGCAGGAAATTCCGGACCTTGCCGTGGCCAAAACGGATGACGCCGCATGACCGGTCAGAACGTCAGCATCCTGGTCGTCGACGACGAACCGCCGATCCGCAGGCTGCTTCGGGTCGGCCTCGGCAGCCAGGGCTATGCCGTATCGGAGGCACCGAACGCCAAGGCAGCGATCGAGCTCATGCAGGCGCAGCGGCCCGACCTGATCCTGCTCGATCTCGGCCTCCCGGGGATGACGGGCCTCGAACTGCTCGGCAAATGGCGTGACGACGGCCTCGACATTCCGGTCGTCATCCTGTCGAGCCGCACCGACGAGGCCGGCATCGTCCAGGCGCTCGAGATGGGCGCCGACGACTATGTGACGAAACCCTTCGGCATGAACGAGCTCGTCGCCCGCGTCCGCGTGGCGCTGCGCCACAAGTTCCAGCAGCAGGGCGAGAAGCCGGTGTTCCAGGCCGGAGACCTTTCGGTCGACCTGGTGAAGCGCATCGTCAAGGTAGAGGGTAAGGAAGTAAAACTGTCGCCGAAGGAATACGATATCCTGCGCATGCTCGTGCAGTATGCCGGCAAGGTTCTGACCCATCAGTTCCTGCTGAAGCAGATCTGGAACGAGTCGACGGACGTGCAATATCTCAGGGTCTATGTCCGCCAATTGAGGCAGAAGATCGAGAAGACACCGGACCAGCCGCGCTACATCATCACCGAGACCGGCGTCGGCTACCGTTTGCGCGAGGTCGATTGAAGGAACCGGCGGGCATCATCAAACCGATCGAGGCTGTGCCGAGATCGGTCGCTTGAACCATGGTAGATCCGCACAAACATCCTATATTACGGCAAGGTTTCTGTTTTTCGTGCGGGAAGGAAGCGATGTCGCATCCTCGGCTATCGGCGGCTTTGATTGCCGCGGCTTTGTCGACTGCCGCCCTTTTGGGCGCGGCTTCATATGCCTCCGCGCAGGTCGTCATCCCCACAGACCGCAACGCCCTGATCCAACATAACGAGCTGCAGGCGCTCCGGAACCAGCTGCAGCGACGACAGTTCCAGCAACAGCAGCAGCTTTACCGCGAGCAGGACCGGCAGATCGTTCCGAAGGCTCGCCCTGAAGTGCCGATCGTCAAGCAGAATTGCCAGTCTCGGGTGATCGGCACCACGATTTCGCGCGTCTGCCGCTGACATTTTTCTTTTTTGGGTTTACTTAGCCGACTTACTGTCGGCAGCGAGCCGCCTTGCATGGGCGGCGGTTTTGGGATTTGCAGGAGCGAGATTTTTGCCGTGCGGATAGCGTACGGCAGGAATGCGCTTTGATCGGATTTTGGGATGGCAGCAGCCAAGAAGAAAGCAGTACGCAGGGCAAAGAAGGGAGAGCGGATCCGCCAGGTGGCGGCCATCCCCTTTCGCCTACGCGGCGACGGCCAGCTTGAAGTCTTGCTGGTCACCTCGCGCACGACCAAACGTTTCATTGTGCCCAAGGGCTGGCCCATGAAAGGCAAGAGCGGGCGCAAGGCGGCCGCGATCGAGGCCCAGGAAGAGGCGGGCGTGCTGGGCAAGGCGCTGAAGCAGCCTGCCGGCGGCTACTCCTATTGGAAGCGCATGGCCAGCCGTTTCGTCCGTGTCGACGTGGTCGTCTACCTGCTCGAGGTCAGCGAGGAGATGGCCGACTGGCGGGAGGCCGTGAACCGTCAGCGGGCTTGGCTGCCGGCGGCCGATGCGGCCCTGCTGATCGACGAGCCCGAGCTTTCCACGCTGCTGAGGGATTTGACGGCCTTGGTGACCGATCCGGCGTAAGACGATGGCCTGGCGCAATTCCACGAAAGTGTGACACGGCATCCGTCAGGAATTCCGTCACAACAAAATGGATGGAATGGTTCGCCGTTTTCCGTGGAACGGTGAAACGCTCTAATCGGAGTCGCCAGGAAACGGCCGTGCCGGGGTGCCGCTATAAGCCCACAGCCATTCTTTGGGCAGAGGTCCCTTGTTGCGGTCGCTCTCCTGTGATTGCTCCCAGGCATGCGCCAGTATGCCTACCGAGCGCGACAGCACGAAGAGGCCGCGCGTCAGTGGCGGCGGGAAGCCAAGCTCGCCATAGATGACGGCCGTGGCGCCATCGATGTTGAGCGGGATCGTCTTGCCCTTGCGTGTCGCCACCTCCGCCTCGATCGCCTCGGCAATGTCGGCAAAGCGCCCGCTGACGACGCCGCGACCGGCGAAGTCGCGCGTCAGTTCGATGAGGCGTGGCGCCCGCGGATCGATCGGGTGGAAGCGATGCCCGAGGC
>NZ_RZSR01000057.1:0-12166 GCF_004023265.1 Mesorhizobium sp. M1A.F.Ca.IN.020.06.1.1 | reverse complement strand
CCGCCATCATGTCCGGGCTGCAGCAAGGCACCGCCTTCTTTGCCTCGAGCTCGCTGATCGCGCTCGGCCATGTTGCGCATCCAGGCTTCGCGCTGAGCGTTCATGGCCGTGGTCAGCGACACGCGGCTAACGAGCTTGCCGTCGGAGGCCAGCGTATGCAGCACCCAGACGACCAGGAAAAAGGCCAGAGCGGCCAGGTCTGTCGCCGAAAGATGAAGGGAATCGCCCATACGTTCTTTTACCACAGGCCGGGCGTTTCGACGGCGGAAGCAAGCGGTACATGTCGCTGCCGGAGCAAACAAGGTCGGCTGACGCCGCGCCGCGACATGCAAAACAGCGGAAACATCGCGAGAATTCCTATATGTAAGTTTTGAGCGGCCTCCAGGAGACAGCGGCGCGTGTTCCTTTCGGTTTTCGACCTGTTCAAGATCGGCATCGGTCCATCGAGCTCGCATACGATGGGACCGATGACGGCTGCGCGGCGTTTCCTTGACGAAATCCTCGCCGACGACTGGCCGCGCCCGGCCGGCGTCAAGGTCGATCGGATCGGCGCCAGCCTGCACGGCTCGCTCGCTTATACCGGCATCGGCCATGGCTCGGACCGCGCCGTCATCCTCGGCTTGGCCGGCGAGACGCCGCAGACGGTCGATCCGGATGAGGCGGATAGCATCGTTGCCCGCATCGGAACGGAGAAACGGATTTCACCGCCTGGGCATCCGGCCTACCGCTTCGACCCGGCCAAGGATCTGGTGCTCGACCGCAAGACGCCGCTGACCGGCCACGCCAACGGCATGGCCTTCTATGCCTACGATGCGTCCGACCGGCTGCTGCTCAAGCGCATCTATTATTCAATCGGCGGCGGCTTCGTCGTCTCCGAGGAAGAGTTGCAGCGCATGAAGGCCAAGGGCTCGGTGACGACGGAAGGCAAGAAGGTGCCTTATCCGTTCAAGAACGCCGTCGAGATGCTGGCGATGGCGGCCAGGAGCAGGCTTTCGATCGCCGAGATGAAGCGGTCCAACGAGGAAACGCATATGTCGCGCGAGGAGTTGGACGCCGGCCTCGACGCGATCTGGAGCGCCATGAAAGGCTGCATCGACCGCGGGCTGTCGCAGGACGGCATCATGCCGGGCGGACTGAAGGTGCGGCGCCGCGCACGCCAATTGCATGACAAGCTGCAGGAACAGTGGCAGCAGAACCGGCCCAACCCCTTGCTCGCCAATGACTGGCTGTCGATCTATGCCATGGCGGTGAACGAGGAGAACGCCGCCGGCGGGCGCGTGGTGACTGCGCCGACCAACGGTGCCGCCGGCACGCTGCCGGCGGTGCTGCGCTACTGGCTGCATTTCCATCCCGAAGCCGACCAGCCGAGCATCCGCGACTTCCTGCTGACGGCCGCCGCCGTCGGCGGCATCATCAAGTCAAACGCTTCGATCTCGGGCGCCGAGGTCGGCTGCCAGGGCGAAGTGGGATCCGCTTCGGCAATGGCGGCGGCCGGGCTTTGCGCGGTCATGGGAGGCACTCCGGAGCAGGTCGAGAACGCCGCCGAAATCGCGCTCGAGCACCACCTCGGCATGACCTGCGATCCGGTCGGCGGCCTGGTGCAGGTGCCCTGCATCGAGCGCAATGCGCTGGGCGCGGTCAAGGCGGTGACAGCCGCCTCGCTCGCCATCAAGGGCGACGGGACGCATTTCGTGCCGCTGGATGCTGCGATCGAGACCATGCGCCAGACCGGTCTCGACATGAACGAGAAATACAAGGAAACCAGCCTCGGCGGACTCGCTGTCAACGTGGTCGAGTGCTGACCTTGCCCTTTCCACCGGCGGGCTTGGTTTGCCGAAGCGATCGAAACGGCCACGCTGGCCTCATGATTTGGCTGCAGTCGGCCTGTGCATAATCCCGCTTGGCGTTGAATGCCTTCGGCGCTGTCGCTAGATTGCGGGCATGTCTCTCAATCTCGTCAAACTCTGCGTCGGCTGCGACAGCGTCGAGGACCTGGAAGAGTGGATCGCCTTCCGTCTCGACGAGCGGTGCCGCGCTGGCGAGCCGGCCGAGCACTGGCACACCACGCGCATGGTGCCGACGCGCGGTGGGGAGATCACCGATGGCGGCTCGCTCTACTGGGTGATCAAGGGCAACGTCCAATGCCGGCAGCTGATTACGGAGATCCGGCCTTTCGTCGATGGCGAAGGCATCGGCCGCTGCCATCTCGTGCTTGATCCCGAAGTGGTGCGCACCGACTGGCAGCCGCGCCGCGCCTTCCAGGGCTGGCGTTATCTTAAGCCCTCCGATGCGCCGGCCGATCTCGGCAAGGGCAGGGCCGCATTGGCCGAGATGCCGCCGAAACTGCGCCTGGAGCTTGCGGAACTCGGCCTGCTGTAGGACTGCAGGTCCTCATCTTTCGCTTGCTGGCCCTTCGACCGGCTCGGTATGGGGCTTGCAAGCGCCGCCCCTGCGCCACATCTTGATTTTGATGCACAATCATTTGGATGGCGGTGCAAACTGATGGGCGTGATCATCGCATTGGCAGCCGTGCTCCTGATGCTTTTCGGCGCCGCGACAATCTTTGTGCGTGCCGACGCAGCGAGGATGGCGGACAGTCTCAGAACGCTTGGGCCCGCGCTGTTGGGCCTGATCGGCGCGACGATGCTCGTGGTCGGCCGCAGCAGCTTTGGCGGCCTGCTGATGATTGCGGGTGCAGGCTGGTATGCCTGGATGCGGGCGAGGCGACCGCCACCGAAGCTTGTCGCGGCCAAACGCTCAACCGTGCGCACCGCGGCTCTCGAAATGGAGCTCGACCACGACAGCGGCAAGCTCGAAGGCCTTGTTCTCGCCGGCCATTACGAGGGGAGAATGCTGAGCGCCATGGGGATCGAGGAGCTGCAGCAACTCCATGTCGAGCTGCGGCCGGACCCGGAGAGCCGCCAGCTGCTAGAGACGTATCTTGACGGCCGTTTTCCCGTCTGGCGCAAGGACGCGCAGCCGGACAGTGGCGAAGGGCTGGGTGTTGCGCCAGGTGCGGGCGCCATGACTAAGGAGGAGGCCTACAAGATCCTTGGTCTTGAAGCGGGGGCTGCCGCGGCGGATATCCGCAAGGCGCACCGCCGCCTGATGCAGCGCCTGAACGCCGATGTCGGCGGCACGTCTGTCCTGGCGGCGCGGATCAATGAAGCCAAGTACGTCTTGCTCTCCAATCACGACTAGTCTCCTTCGACGCGGAACTTCCCGGGAGGTTCAAAAGCCGCCTATTGCTGGACGGCGTAGCACTCGATCTTCTTTCGCTTCAGGGCGTCGCAAGCTTTCCAGGCTGCGTCCTTCGAGCCGAAACCGCCGAAGCGGGCGCGGTAGTAGGTGACGCCGCCCTTGTCGAACGCGACCGTGAAGCCCGATGCGTCGGCCAGCACCTTCGGCGCCTGCTTGGTCGTCTTGTCGAGAAGCGCCTGAGCCCCCGATTGCGTCGGCGAGGACGCGACCTGCACCACCCATCCCGACGGCAGCGAGGCCGTCTTGACCGGATCGATGGCCGGGGCGGCGGCTGCGGCCGGCTCGGCGTAAGCGGCAACCGTCTGGGACGTGGCTTCGGGCTGTGATGCGGTTTCGGTCTCTGAGGTGGTTTCTTGGGGCGCGGGTGCCGGAGCCATGGCGGCCACCGCAACCGTCTTCACCTTCCTGACCTGGATCACCGGCTTGGTTTCCTCAGCGACCGGCGCGCTGTCATCGGCTGACGCGACTTCGGTGTCGTCGACAGCCGGTTTTTCGTCCGGAGTCGGCGCGTCATGCTTGGGCAGGAGGACCTTGGCCAGAGCCTTGATCGGATTGCCGCCGCCCGCCTTGGCGATCAGGTTGCCGCCGCCGCGGGTCGAGGCGCGCGGCAGATAGGTGTTGATCAGTGAAGCCATCTGGTTGTCGCGGCTGCGGCCGGAAGCGCCGCCCATCACCACTGCGACGAGGCGGCGATCGCCATCGGCGACTGAGGAGACCAGGTTGTAGCCGGAAGCGCGCGTGTAGCCGGTTTTGATGCCGTCGACACCCTTGATGCGGCCGAGCAGGCGATTATGGCCGTTGATGCGCTGGCGGCCATAGAGGAACGAGCGCTGCGAGAAATAGCCGTAATATTGCGGGAAGTGCTCGCGGAGCGCGATGCCGAGCATCGCCATGTCGTGCGCCGTGGTGAACTGGCCCGGATCGGGCAGGCCATTGGCATTGCGGAAGACAGTGCCGTTCATGCCAAGCTGGCGTGCCTTGGCCGTCATCATGCGGGCAAAATTGTCTTCGCTGCCGCCGAGCAACTCGCCCAGCGCGGTCGCCGAGTCGTTCGCCGACTTCGTCACCATCGACAGGATCGCGGTCTCGACCGGCACCGACCCGCCGGCGCGCACGCCGAGCTTGGTCGGCGGCTCGGACGCGGCATGGGCCGAGAACGGCACCGGCGTGTTCTTGCCGATCCTGCCCTTCGCCAATGCCTCGAAGGTGAGGTAGAGCGTCATCATCTTGGTGAGTGAAGCCGGATAGCGCCGGCCGTTGGCGTCGGCCGAATAAAGCACCCTTCCGGTCTTGGCGTCGACGACAATCGCGGCAGACTTTGCCGCCATCGCGGAGGCGACATCGGCGGTGACAATCGTCACCGCGAGCGCGGCAATCATGATCGCCTTGAAGGAGAATGAAGATTTGGAGACGAAGCCCGACAACGCCTGACGCACCGTTACTTACCCTGAATTTTCGTTGCCCCGGAGGCGGCAGAGGGGTGCCTGCCTCACTTCCGGCCAAGCTATCGCGGTCAGCGTTACCAATCCGTTTATGGTAACCGCCGCGTTCACCATTTTCTGGCGATTTGAGCCTCTGTTTATTCGAACTTTAGCGGTCGCTGTCGCGCGGAGCCCTTGCGGCTCAAGGCAATCTTGACTTTTGTGCAGCGCACAATATATTCCAGTGCATTGCACAGGGGCGCCCGGGGCTAAATGGGCGTTTCAACCAAGGGAAGGCATGAAATGACCCAGACCTATGAGGACTTCGCGAAATACGGCAAGGAGTTTGCCGACACCGGGCTGAAGAGCTTTGCCTCGCTCACCAAGGGTGCGCAGGCGATCGCGACCGAAGCCGGCGAATACACCAAGAAGAGCTTCGAGGCCGGCAGCGCCGCCTTCGAGAAGCTGTTCTCGGCCAAGTCGATCGAGAAGGCCATCGAGATCCAGACCGACTACGCCAAGCAGAGCTACGAGAGCTTCGTGGCCGAGGCCAGCAAGATCGGCAATCTCTATGCCGAGCTCGCCAAGGAAGCCTACAAGCCGTTCGAATCGGTCGTCGCCAAGACGAAGTAATTTCGTCCGATCACATCGGGCAGGCTAGCCGGCCCGCAAAAACAACCCGGTCGCGGAAGCGCGGCCGGGTTTTTTCATGCGCCGCCGCAACCACCCGCGCCTTGCCGCATTCACGATTGAGAAATTCGCTGAAGTTTGCGTACCTAGCCATATTGTCAGCTAAACAGAAGGGCTTAAAATCGGCCATCGAAGACCTACATGTTGAACTCGCATGAGGATTCGAAAAGGCAGGACTACGTGACGATCGGTTTGACTGCCACGGCAGGCGTGGTGCGAATGCAAGGTGACGGCGACCGCAACGATCCCGGTCGCGGCACGGCGGTCATCACGCGCACCAAAACCAAGACAAAAAAGCCCAGCCTCTACAGGGTCCTCATCCTTAACGACGACTACACTCCCATGGAGTTCGTGGTCCACGTCCTGGAGCGTTTTTTCCAGAAGGACCGCGAGGCCGCCACACGCATCATGCTGCATGTTCATAATCATGGAGTGGGCGAGTGCGGGGTCTACACATTCGAGGTGGCCGAGACCAAAGTGTCTCAGGTCATGGATTTCGCCCGACAGAATCAGCATCCGCTGCAATGCGTGATGGAGAAGAAGTGAGGTAACATGCCGGCTTTCTCCCAAGGCCTGGAAAAGGCGCTACATCAGGCGCTGACGTTCGCCAACGAGCGGCATCATGAATATGCAACGCTCGAACACCTGCTGCTGGCGCTCATCGACGACACCGAGGCGGCCGCGGTGATGCGCGCCTGCAATGTCGATCTCGACGAGCTCAAGCACACCGTTCTGACCTATATCGACACCGAGCTCGACAATCTCGTCACCGGTTACGACGAGGATTCGAAACCGACCGCCGGGTTCCAGCGCGTCATCCAGCGCGCCGTCATCCATGTGCAGTCGTCCGGCCGCGAGGAGGTGTCCGGGGCCAATGTGCTCGTCGCAATCTTTGCCGAGCGCGAAAGCCATGCGGCCTATTTCCTGCAGGAACAGCAGATGACCCGCTACGACGCGGTCAACTACATCTCGCACGGCATCGCCAAGCGCCCCGGCGCTTCGGAGTCGCGCACGCCGCGCGGCGCCGACGATGAGCAGGGCGGTCAGAACGGCGCCGAGCCGCAGGAAGACGGCGGCAAGAAGAAGCCGCAGGACGCGCTGACGGCCTACTGCATCAACCTCAACAACAAGGCCAAGGCCGGCAAGATCGATCCGCTGATCGGTCGCGAGAGCGAGATCAATCGCACCATCCAGGTGCTGTGCCGCCGCTCCAAGAACAACCCGCTCTATGTCGGCGACCCAGGCGTCGGCAAGACGGCGATCGCCGAGGGCCTTGCCAAGCGCATCGTCGAAGGCGACGTGCCCGAGGTGCTGCAGGACGCCACCATCTTCGCGCTCGACATGGGCACGCTGTTGGCCGGCACGCGCTATCGCGGCGACTTCGAGGAGCGGCTGAAGCAGGTCGTCAAGGAGCTCGAGGACTATCCGGGCGCGGTGCTGTTCATCGACGAGATCCACACCGTGATCGGGGCAGGGGCCACGTCCGGCGGCGCCATGGATGCCTCGAACCTGTTGAAGCCGGCGCTGTCGTCCGGCGCGATCCGCTGCATCGGCTCGACAACGTACAAGGAGTTCCGCCAGTTCTTCGAGAAGGACCGCGCGCTGGTGCGGCGCTTCCAGAAGATCGACGTCAACGAGCCGACCATCGAGGACGCCATCGAGATCATGAAGGGCCTGAAGCCCTATTTCGAGGAGTTCCACAAGGTCCGCTACACGAGCGAAGCGATCAAGGCTTCGGTGGAGTTGTCGGCCCGCTACATTAGCGACCGCAAGCTGCCGGACAAGGCGATCGACGTGATCGACGAGACCGGCGCCTCGCAGATGCTGGTGCCTGAGGCCAAGCGCAAGAAGACGATCGGCATCAAGGAAATCGAGGCGACGATCGCCACCATGGCGCGCATCCCGCCGAAGACGGTTTCGGCGGACGACGAGAAGGTGCTGCAGGGTCTCGATGTCGAGCTGAAGCGCGTCGTCTACGGTCAGGATACTGCAATCACAGCGCTGACGTCGGCGATCAAGCTGGCGCGGGCGGGCCTGCGCGAGCCGGAGAAGCCGATCGGCTCCTACCTGTTCTCGGGGCCGACCGGCGTCGGCAAGACGGAAGTGGCCAAGCAACTCGCGGCCTCGCTCGGCGTCGAGCTGATCCGCTTCGACATGTCGGAATATATGGAACGCCACACCGTCTCGCGGCTGATCGGCGCACCTCCCGGCTATGTCGGCTTCGACCAGGGTGGACTGTTGACCGACGGTGTCGACCAGCATCCCCATTGCGTGCTGTTGCTCGACGAGGTGGAGAAGGCGCATCCGGATCTGTTCAACATCCTGTTGCAGGTGATGGATCACGGCAAGCTGACCGACCACAACGGCAAGCAGATCGACTTCCGCAACGTCATCCTGATCATGACGACCAATGCGGGCGCATCGGACGCTCAGCGCGCGGCGATCGGCTTCGGCTCGACCAAGCGCGAGGGCGACGACGTCGAGGCTATCAACCGGCTGTTCACGCCCGAATTCCGCAACCGTCTCGACGCGATCATTCCGTTCGGCTCGCTGCCGATCCCGGTGATCCATCAGGTGGTGCAGAAATTCGTCATGCAGCTCGAGGCCCAACTTTCCGAGCGGGGCGTCACCTTCGACCTGTCGCCGGACGCGATCGCCTGGCTGGCCGACAAGGGCTATGACGAGCGCATGGGCGCGCGTCCGCTCGGCCGCGTCATTCAGGAGCACATCAAGAAGCCGCTGGCCGACGAGGTGCTGTTCGGCAAGCTGAAGAAGGGTGGCACGGTGCGCGTCACCGTCGAGAAGAAGGAAACCGGCGAGACCGGCCTGAAGCTCGAATCGTTGGCCGATGAAGCTCCGGTGAAGCCGAAGAAGGAAGAGCCGGAGGACGCGCCGAAGCCGAGGAAGGCGGCGGCGAAAAAGCCTGCCGCCAAGAAGGCCGTGGCGCAGAAGCCGGAGCCGAAGGGCAAGGACGGCGGCAAGCGAAGCCTGGTGCCGCAGCTGCCCCGCAAGGGCTGATCGACCTGAAGCGCGTCCCGCTGAAACGGATTCAGGCGGCGCGCGCTAGGTGCTTGTTACCAAAACGGCCGCCCGCCTTTGGGCGACATGCATTGCAGTCAAAAAGCCCCGGCAACGGGGCTTTTTGATTGGGAGGAACCGACACGTGATGGCTGGCCAAATCATCCATACGGAATGGCGCGCGGCCCTCCGGAAGTCGAGCATTGCCGCCCCGGGAAATGTTTGCTGGCTGCAGAGTCAAGCAACGCCGTCCGGCGCGAAGCGTGTCAGGAAATATCCGCACGCCTTCCAGATCATGATCGACAAGAGGGCACCCGCGTAGCCGTCGATGGCATAATGCCAGCCAAGCGCGACTGAGCCGACCATTATCATGGCAGCGAATGCCCACATCAGGATACCGGCCGGCCGGGAGCGCCGCGTTGCGTACAAAGAGAAAAGCACCGCCATCGCCACGTGCATGGACGGGAAAGCGGATATGCCGATGCTGCCGACGGTCGCGCCGGTATAGCCGCTCCATAGCATGTCCTGCGTGCTAAGCGCCCAGATCGGATAGATGCGATCGGCGGCGGCGAGTGCCTGCATGAGGGGACGGAAGTCACCGCCGAGTCCCAGTCGCTCGTAAAAGCACGGCCCTGCCGACGACAGCCCCATCGCCAGGAAGAAGCCGCCAAGCGTCCATATCAGCATGAAGCTCATCAGGAACTGATGACGCAGCTTCGTATCTTTGCGCGTGATGCAGGCGGTGAAAACCGTGGCGATGAGCACGATGAACCAGAAATTGTAGGCGAGATTGAGCATCCTCAATGCAAATGGCGACTGGACGACAAACCACAGCCATTCGTCCGGGGCTCTACCGAAATGCAGGATCCGATCGGCGTGGGCCAGCGCCTTGTCCCATGCAAAAGGGGAGAGGATTGCGATGGCTCCTTTCAGAACACCGACGGCGGATACGAAGGCGATGCTGGCGGTCAGGCCGTTGAGGCTGTTGGCCGTGCGTTCGGCGTCGCCGAAAAAGCTGCCCAGCGATTTCAGGAAGGTGCCGAGCGGTTCGGGATCCCGTTTGACCAGCGCAAGGTGGAGAAAGATCCCAAGTGCAAAGACGCAACCGCAGATCCAGAAAGCGATCAAAAGGTACTCAATGTATTCTTTCAATATGCCGAAATCCGGCATGTTTCCGGTGCGCATGCCGATCGCTATTGCCAGAAGCAGAGCGCCGACGGCCAAGGCGTGAAGCAATCTGTGTCGTCGAAAGGCGTGTGCCATGGCGATCAGAAAAGCCCGTCCGCCAGCCATCCTCGCAAGGGGGTTCGACGCCGCAACCGAATTGTCCATGGTTTGAAACCCAATAGCTCGCCACGCCTCAGCGTTCTACAGCGAGATGGTTCGATATTTCCTAACCAAACGATTCGAGTGCAAACGGTCGCATCCGGGCGCCGCACGCGGCCGGCCGGGGAAAAACGCGCCGGGGTTGTCGCGGCAAACCGATATAGGATCGTCAGTGCGAGGCTGTCAGTCGGCCTTCAACGGCGACGGGGCCGCGCGCTTTAGTTTCCCAGTGCCGCGCGGATCTTGCCGGCGTTCTCGGCCAGCACTTCCGGCTTTTCCATCTGCCCGGAATGAGGCTTCAGCGGCACGCCGTCGAAGCGCGGAATGACGTGGACATGGAGATGGTAGACGGTCTGCCCGGAGGCCGGCTCGTTGAATTGCATCAAGGTGACGCCGTCGGCGTTGAAGGCCTTTTTCACGGCAACCGCCACCTTCTGCACCACGGCAAACAGCGGACCGAATGTTGCCGGATCGGCGTCGAGGATATTGCGCGACGGCGCCTTCGGCACCACCAGCGTGTGGCCGACTCCTTGCGGCATCACATCCATGAAGGCTACGACCGCATCGTCCTCATAGATGCGGTGCGAGGGGATTTCGCCGCGCAGGATTTTCGCAAAGATGTTGCCGGGATCGTAGGCTTCGGCCATGGCGGGCACTCCGGATTAGGTCGTCGTCCGGTGTAGCGAAGCCGCTTCCGAGCGGCAAGACGATTGAGCCGATCTGTCGGCAGCGCGGTCGGCCATCGCTGTTGCATGATCGCAGGTGTTGTCGTCTGATACGTCAATGTCAGGATGGAGCGACTGTGAAGTGGATCGTCGCCGGATGGCTGTTGTTCATTGTGTCGGCGCTGTTCTTCATCGCCGCCGCGTCGCGCGCAGGCGATCTGCTGGCGCTTGGCGGCGGCATTTTCTTCCTGGTTGCCTGCTTTTCGTTCCTCGTTCCGATCGCGGCCCGAAAGCCGCAATGACTGTGGATGGCAAGGCCCGAGCTATTCCTTGAGATCCTTGCGGAACGGGGTGTGCTCTTCGAGATAGTCCCCCATCCGCTCCACCTCGCGCCTCTCGCGGCGAAGGTAGTCGGCGACCGCGTTGCGCAGGCCAGGATGGGCGATGTAGTGCGCCGAATGCATGGTCACCGGCTGGTAGCCGCGCGCCAACTTGTGCTCGCCTTGCGCGCCGGCCTCCACCACCTTCAATTTGCGCTCGATCGCGAAGTCGATCGCCTGATGGTAGCAGACCTCGAAATGCAGGAAGGGGTGATCCTCGATGCAGCCCCAGTTGCGGCCGTAAAGCGCGTCGGACCCGATGAAGTTGATGGCGCCCGCAATGTAGCGGCCGTTGCGCTTGGCCATGACCAGGAGAATGTCCTCGGCCATGCGCTCGCCGATCAGCGAGAAGAACTGGCGGTTGAGATAAGGGCGGCCCCATTTCCTGCCGCCGGTATCCATGTAGAAAGCGAAGAAATCGTCCCAGACGCGTTCGGTGATGTCCCTGCCGGTCAGCCAATCGATGCTGATGCCGTCGGCCAGCGCCTCGCGACGCTCCTTTTTCATCGCCTTACGCTTGCGTGAAGCGAGCGTGGCGAGGAAGTCATCATAGCTCGAAAAGCCTTCGTTGAAGAAATGGAACTGTTGGTCGGTCCGGTGCAGGAAACCCGCTGCTTCGAGCGTCGCAATGTCGGGCTCGGCGGCGAAGGTGACATGCGCGGAAGACACGCCGAGCTTGTCGGTCACCAATTTCAGGCCGGCGGCGAGGCCGGCCCTCACCGCGCCTTCGTCCTCGCCCCTGCTTACGAGCAGGCGAGGGCCGGTGACGGGCGTGAACGGCACCGAGCATTGCAGCTTCGGATAATAGCGCCCACCTGCGCGCTCGAACGCGTCCGACCAGCCGTGGTCGAAGACATATTCGCCCTGACTGTGCGATTTGAGATAGCAAGGCACGGCGCCCAGCAGCTTGCCTTGCGCCGTCTCGAGCCTGAGGTGATGACCCTGCCAGCCGGTGCGCCGCACGGCACAGCCAGAATCCTCAAGCGCGCTCAGAAAACCGAATGAAACGAGCGGGTTGTAGCCGTTTGCTCTGTCGCCGCGCGCGGTTCCGGCGAAGCTGTTCCATTCATCGCAGGTGAATGCGCCGATGGTGGTCGCGATGCGGACCGAATAGTCCGCATTCGCTGTCGGTCCATCGTCGTCGTCACCCTGATCCATCCGGCTTATTTAAGCGTCCTCAGGGCAGCTACAAGTCACGTTTCAGGCACTGCCTCACAGCATGATGCCGAAAGTGCGAAGCGGTTTTCGGACGGCATCATGCTCGGATCTGATCCAGGTCGTTCGACCTGAAATCATCCAGCTCTAGGCGACCTTGACCAGGTCCGGCTCAAAGCCCTCGAAGGTCATCTGGTCGGCATATTTGAAGGTGAGGTCGACCGCCGGCTGGTCGTGCACGGTCCAGGTG